>DASVPJ010000029.1:0-11413 GCA_036382875.1 Mycobacteriales bacterium | reverse complement strand
CCGGCCCCCGCGGGGGACGCCGGGGGGCACGGCCGGTGAGGGCTAGCGGGCGGTGCCGGCCAGCGTCGCGCCGGTCTCGGTCAGCGTGATCGTGCCGCTGGTGCCGGCGTAGGTCTCCTGGTCGGCGTTCGACGGCAGCGTCGCGACCATCTTCAGGTATACGTGACCGCTCGCCGCGACCGTGCCGAGCGACCGGTTGGACTGGTCGGTCGACGTGCCGGACGTCACGAGCGTGCCGCTGCCGGACTCGCCGCAGACGCCGTCCTCGTACGCCGTGGCGCACGTGTAGACCGCGAGCTGGAGCCCGTCGGACAGCGTGCCGGTGCCGGCCGTGTCGAGGGTGAACGCGAGGGACACGCTGCTGGTGTTCTCCAGGTCCGCGTACCGCGTCGCCGAGTCGCCCGGGACCATGTTCGAGATCGCGGCGGAGAACACCGGCGTCCCGCTGCTCACGAACGAGCTGCTCACCGTCGCCGCCGTGTACGTGCCGGTCGTGACGTCGGCCGTCGTGTTCCACGCGGCGTAGACGCCGCTGCCGATCACCGCCGCCGCCGTCGCGACGACCGCCGCCGAAGCGGCGACCTTCGTGGCGCCGGACAGCCGGCGCGTCTTCCCCATCGAGTGCTTGGCCATGACTCCCACCTCCTTGTTGCGCCACCCCGTCGGCGGCAGGCGGACCAGGCTTCGCACCGCGCGGACCCCCGCTTGAGCGGTGGGACCGTTCTCGGGACAAGGTTGGGCAGCGGGAACGGCACCGACCGCGACCAAACGGCCAGGTGTCCTGCGCCCGGGGCGTCAGGTCGCGCCGGGTCGTAGGTCCGGCCGAACGTCCCGAGCCCGCGCAGAGCGCGACGAACCGGCACGGAGCGGGCGCCGGGTCGTAGGGTCGCCGGATGACGGTCGCGAGCCAGCTGTTGCGCGTGCACAACTTCTTCGTCTCGAGCGACGGGTTCGGGTCCGGCGAGGGGCAGAGCCTCGACCGGCCGTTCGGGCACGCCGACCCGGCCGAGCTGGCCGGGTGGGCCTTCCGCACCGCGAGCTGGCCGAACCGGACCGCGCCCGGGGGCACCGTCGGCGTCGACGACTACTTCGTCCGCGACTTCCACCGCAACGTCGGCGCCGAGATCATGGGCCGCAACAAGTTCGGCCCGCAGCGCGGCCCGTGGGAGGACCTGGACTGGCAGGGCTGGTGGGGCGACGAGCCGCCGTTCCACACGCCCGTCTTCGTGCTGACCCACTACCCCCGGCCGTCGTTCACGCTGGGCGACACGACGTTCCACTTCCTCGACGCCACGCCGCACGAGGCGCTCGATCGCGCCAAGGCCGCGGCGGGCGGCAAGGACGTGCGCCTCGGCGGCGGCGTCCACACCGTTCGGGAGTTCCTCGACGCCGGCCTGGTCGACACCCTTCACGTCGCCGTAGTCCCGGTCGAGCTCGGCCGCGGCGAGCGGCTGTGGCAGTTCCCGGACGAGCTCGACGACCGTTACCACCACGAGTCGGTCGCGAGCCCGAGCGGCGTGACGCATCACCTGTTCTGGCGGCGTTGAGGCTCTCGTCCGGCCAACCCGGGCGTCTCAGCCGTCGTGCAGGAGGGGCGTCCTCGTCGCGCGTGGTGCCGCACGTGGCGCATCGCGTTCAGCGGGCCCTCCCGGACGACGAGCATGGCCGCCCCACGGTCCCGGTCGACGCCGTGGAACGACTGACGCGAAAGCGGGGAGCGAGGCCCGCGAGCCTCGGCGGAATCGCTATGGCCGTGCGGTCGACGCCGTCACGATCCCCTCCGCGTCGAGGATGCGGCGGTACGCCGCCAGCCCTGACTGGAGCGCGCCCTCCATGTACCCGAAGAAGTCCGGGGAGCAGTGCTCGCCCGCGAAGTAGATCCGTCCGCGGAACGGCTCCTGCAGCGCGCGCACGACGGTCGTCACCTGGCCAGGGGCCGGGCAGGCGTACCCCGTCTTGACGAACTCCTCGGCCGGCCAGTTCGCGAACAGGTGCCGCCCCGCCGCGTGGAACCCGGGCAGGACCTCCGCGATGCCGGCCGGGTAGTCGCCCTCGGGGCGCGCCGCGACGGGTCCGCCCGCGAAGACCGTCAACCCGATCGCGTGGTCGCCGGTCTGGTTGTCGGTGCTCTCCCACACCTGGCCGAGCCGGTCGTGGAACGCCGCGGGCGCGCGGTCACGCGCGAGCCAGTACCGGCTCGGGACGTGCGCGAGGTACTTCACGGCCGGCCCGCACTGCACGAGGAGGCGGCCGTACCAGCTCCTGCTCCCGTCGATCGTGATGTCCCCCCAGGTGGTCGGTGGCGCGGTCAGCACGACGTAGTCGTAGGTGCTCGGCGGGATGCGCAGGCTCGCCACCGTGGACTCCGACAGCACCTCCACGTGGTCCGCCCCGACGGTGAGGTGCGTCACCTTCTCCTGGAGGCGTACGGACCCGTTCCGCCCCGCGCGCACCTGTGCCGCGAGCCGCTTCGCGAGCGCGTCGTTGCCGCTCTCGCAGCGGTAGACCTCCGTCTCGGTCCAGTACCGCTCGTAGCCGCCGCCGGCGATCGCGGCGTAGTGCGCGAGCAGGCTCTGCCGCCGCGTGGGCACGGTCATGTGGTTCTCGAGCTCGAAGTCGAGAACGATCCCGAGCAGGCCGGCGACGTCGCGCGGAGGACGCAGCGACGCGACGACGTGGTCGATCCACTCGCGGATGCTCCTCGCGTCGTTCGCGGCCGCGTCCGGCGCGTCCCACGGGCGGTGGGACAGGGACGCGGGCATCGCGGCACGCGCTCGTTGCGACAGGTCGTCGAGGGCGCGCTCGACCCACGGCTCGAGCCGGTGCATCGTCGCCTGGTCGATCACCTGCCCGCCCATCCGCATCCGGCGCGTGAGGCCCATGTGGTCGTAGTCGTCGCTTGTCGTGAGCACGCTGAGGCCCAGGTCGAGGGCGCGCGCGAGGTGGAGCCAGACGGGGTGGTTGCTGCCGATGAGCTCGGCGCCGGCCTCGACGATGCGACCGGGAATGAGCCGGTGGTCCGAGCGCACCCGGCCGCCCACCTCGCCGTACGGTTCGTACACCGTCACGTCGATGCCGCTGTTATGGAACGCCGCCGCGGCGGCCATGCCGGCGAACCCCGCGCCGACGACCGCGACCGTGAGCGGCCGCGGCGCGCGCACGTCGATGCGTGACGTCAGCGCCGCCACGGGCAGTCGCCGCGCCGCGTTGACCGGCCGTTCCGCCGTGGCGCCTGGCCGGAGCCGCGGTGGCGGGACCGGCCGCCGCGTGACCGACCGCGTCATCCGCCCGCGCGGGTCGCCGACGCGGGCAGCCGCGGCTCCGGGTTGCGCGGGAGGTCCGGCGACGGGTCGAGCCACACGAGCGTCGTCGGCAGGCGGGCCTCCCATGACTCCCCGGGCTCGCCCTCGTCGGGGGCGCCGCGCAGCGAGCGGATCTCGTCGGCGACGGAGAGGTACCCCGCCTCGTCCACGGTCGGCGCCGGGCCGCCGCCCCAGAGGATGCCGAAGTCGAGGAACGTCGCCAGCGCCGTCTCCATCGACGGCCGGGCCGGCACGACGACGCGCGCGCTGCCCGCCCGCAGGAACGCCGCCATCTCCGGGTCGGTGCTCTCCCGCGCGAGCGCCTCCGCCCACGACGACCGCGGCCCCCAGTAGTACGGGTAGAGCGTGTACGTCACGTTCTCCCATTCGAACGCCTGCTCCAGGAACTGCACGTACGGCGCCGCCGCCAGCGCCGCGTCGACGTCGACCCGCGGCCCGCCTTCGGCGTGCGGCACCACTGCCGGCAGCCCGTCGAACGGCTCGCCCAGCAGCATCGTCACGACCTGTCGCTTCAGCTCGTCGACGACGGTGCGGCGGTTCGCCTGCGCGGACGCGCCGTCGTCCTGCCACGGCGCCGGCGCGAACGCCTCGCCCGCCGCGTCCCGGTGCTCGTTGACGCGGTCGACGTACGCGGCGCGGATCCGCGCGTACACCTCCGCCGCCCACCGGTTCAGCGCCTCCTGCGTCACCTCGCAGCTGAACTCCAGCGACACCGCCGTGCGGAAGCTGCCCGCCGCCGTGACACTGGCCGTGACCGACCCGCTCGCGCCCGCGAGCGTGCGCGTCGCCGACCGCGTCAGCCAGCCCGCGGCGAACGCCCTCGGCTCGAACTCCACGGTGTGCCGCGCAGGGTCCTCCAGCCTGATCTCGACGCCGCCCACCACCACGTCGACGCGCTGGTAGTGGTAGCCCCAGCGGAAGCCGTAGCTGCTGTCGCTGGCGATCGGGTTCGGGCCGCCCTCGACGTCACCCCAGCGGGCGAGCGCGGGCGTCGCGGACGCCGCCGCCGCGACGCTCCTCGTGACGTAGCCGTCGGGCACCGCGACCTCGATCGTCTTGCTCGCGACGGGCCCCATCCGCACGTCGATGTCGCCGGTCCCGCGCTCGAGGTAGTTGGGCGGCTCGACGTCGAGCGCGACCGCCGCGACGACGGTCTTCCTCCGCTCCGGAGGGGGCGGCACGTCCGCGCCGTAGCGGGCGGCGAGCGTGGCGTACGTGTCGGGGCTGACGTCACTCACCGACAGAGGGCGGCCGTGCGCGTCGCCGTCGTGCGTGAACGGAGTCGGCGGCTCCGGCCCCTCCGGGGGTGCCGCCGTCCGGGCCCACAGGAGGAACGCCGCGGGCTCCGGCACCTGGAACTCCAGCAGGAACCGGTGGGGGTAGCGGAACACCTGGACGCGCTCGATCTTGTCGACCCAGCGGTAGACGCCGACGACGTGGGCCGACCGGCCGACCGCGTCGAGCCGGTGCGTGTTGGTCTCGGTGATCCGTCGCAGGTCGCGCGTCGTGCGCACCTCGCGCACCTGGCGTTCGATCGACGACACCGCACGCGCGACGACCTCGCGCGCCTGGGTCGTCGCGAGCCGCCGCGCCTCTTCGACCGAGTAGTCGAAGCTGCCGGCCAGGTGCGTCGTCACCCGCGTGGGGCCGTACTGCCCGGACGTGTCGACGGAGCCGTCGACGCCGATCCTCATCGAGGTCTGCCGCGACGCCTCCGACTCCAGCGTGAACCGGTCGGTCGACTGCGTGCTGCGCTCGTCCATCGTGCGCGACGACGTGTCCTCGGTGCGCGTGAGCTCGGTCTCGTCGAGGCGTTCGTGGACGCGTTGCTTGAGCTCGCCCGCCATGACGTTCTCGACGTGCGCCACCTCGCCGGGGACGTACCGGCTCCACTCGCTGCGCAGCACGTAGAGATCGGCGAAGCCCGGCCGCCGCGCGAGCGCGTCGCGGGGGGTGCGCACCCGCAGCACCGACATGAGCGATTCCGGCAGCGCGACGGCGCGGTCGGCGAGCAGCGCGTAAGCCGCAGCGGGCGTCGCCGGCGCATCCGGCCTCTGCACCGCCTCGCAGAGCCCGCCGACGAGGAGCAGCCGCAACGCCCGCGCGGACATCGCCGCCGCCTCGACCGCCTCGGCCGCCGCCTGGGCGCCCCGGCCGGCGGGGGACGCCAGCACCGCGGCCGCGACCACGCGCTCGGCGAGGTACGTCTTCAGCGACAGCCAGGCGCCGCCGCGCTCGCCGACGGGACCCTCGCCGCCGGCGGCCGACGCGACTCGTTCCGCCCGCGCCGCGAGCTCGCCCGGATCGGGGCGGTTCGCGACGGAGACGAGCCACTCGTCGAGCGCGCGCAACTCGGCGTACGCCGCCGCCGCGTCCTGCGGGGGCGGGTCGTCCAGCACCGCGCGCGCGGCGGCCCGGCGATCGTCGCCATGCTCCGGCGCACGCGTCACGGGCTGTTTCGGCCCCTGGTTCGGCGGCGGCTTCGCCGCCTGCTTCTCTGGCTGCTTCTCCGGCGCGACGGGCACGCCCGCCCCCGCCCCCGCCTTCGCGAGCGGGCGGTACACCGCGTCGTCACCGGGGCGGGGGTGCTGCGCGCTGCGGACCACGCGGAACGTCGCGATGTCCCCCATGTGTCCCTCCGTGCGGTCGGGAAGGGCGCATCGTCCAACGTCCGTCCCGCGACGGCAACGTCAATGGCAGAGCCCTCTTCGGCCGAGCGGCATCGGACCACAGGGCATCGCGTCTGGGCGCCCGCTGCGGCACGTCGGCCGTCGCCCATCGGGGCAGCGGACCGGATCGCGGACGTCGTGTCGCGGGCGTCGAAGCGCCAGGAGCGCGGAGACCGGCCGCGCTCACAACGATGTGAGCGAGATGTGAGCGAGCAGGGTAGTCGAGCGGGAGGCGACTGAGGTCCGAAGACGCGAAACCGCAGGTCAGAGCGGAGGCTCCGGGATTTGAACCCGGGATGGGGGGTTACCCCAAACCGCATTAGCAGAGCCAAACAGGCATCCGAGACAGTCCGGGGCAGTTGGTGACAGCCCGCCTGACCTGCGGTTTTACGATTTTCGCTGCTGGCGCGTCCGCGCCAATCCGGCCCTGTCCGAGGGCAGATGTGACCGCAATGTGACCGCAGAGGGCGCTAAATGCGATTGGCGTCCGGCCCGACCGCACTACGAATGCGGTTGGCGCAGGTCACATTCGCGACGACGTGCGTAGCCCTTCATGGCGTCCCGATGACCCGATGCTCCTCGGGCTGCCATCGTGGAACGCCCAGAAGCAACCTCACGCGTGCGCCTTCAGCAACAGCTCACGCTCCCGGACGGCCCGCCGACGCATACTCGATCGCCGCCACGATGTCGGCCTCTTCGAGATCCGGGAAGTCAGCCAGGATCTCCGCGTGCGTGCGCCCTGCGGCGAGCTGCCCGATGACCGTGCTTACCGGGATCCGCAGACCGCGGATGCAGGGCAGCCCGCCCATCCTCGCGTGGTCGATGCTGATCCGCTCGTCCGACATTGCTCCTCCGCGATCACCTTAGGCCGCCCGCTACCGGGGACTGGCCCGGATCGTGCACGGTCCCTGATGGCCTGACGCTGGGTACGGGGTTCGGGCTGGCGGCCAGCCATGAGGTCTTGACAGGAGAGAGCCAAGCACCCCAGTGTGTTGACACACACACATACATACACATACACGAGAACGGTGCTGCGGCTATGGCCGGGAAGATGTGCCCGAACCCCAAGTGTGGCAAACAGACGTTCTTTCAAACCCCTACCGGGCGGCTGTGCACCCAGTGTGGCCAAACCATGACTCTGCCTGCCAACGGGGGCAAAGGGGGGCGAGGTAAGCGGTGCACTAACTGCGGCGAAAACAGGGTTTTCAAGGGAAGTTGCCATGGTTGTGGTGCAAAATATTCCCTAGTTAACTAGCGCGGAGGACCGCTACACGGTCACCTCAACCGTTTAGCGCTGACTACGTATCAGTAGCCCTCCTCACCTCCGAGACCAGCTGAGCCGCGGACCGCGCGTCAAGCGGGCAGGCCGTTCTTGCCTGCCGGCTCTTCCTGTCCGGAGGGGTCGCAGAGGCTCCGGTGTCAAGGACGGCCGAAGGCCGCCGCGTGGCGGCGCGCAGCGTCCTTGACGCCGGAGGGGCGGCCCCGCAGGATGCGCGGTCCGCGGCGCCCCACACGACCAGCAATGGCAACCGCGAGACCTTCGTGGCGATCGTCAACAGGGACCAGTACCGACGATGGAGAGCAGGCGCGCGAGACCGGCGTAGCGGCCTTCGGGCGTGGTGCAGGCGGCAGGTTTGCGTTGGTCGGCGAGGGCATTCGCGAGCTGGACCCTGCTGTCCTCGGACAGGGTCCAACCGAGCGGTGCAATGACCGACGGTCTGGTGGACGGCGCGACGAGCGCGACGCCGTCGGGCAGCTCGGCATGGATGGCGGCAACGACCGCGGTACACGCCGCGGCCGCCGTGGCGGGGCACGGGTTCGCGAACGCCCGCGCGACCCGTTGGAGATGAGCGGCCTGCGTGCCCTGCGCGGCGCTCGCGCTCTTGCCCACCACCGGCACGAGCACCTCCGGCGTCGTGCGCGGCGGTCGGATCGTCACGTCCGAGCGCACCTCGTCCTCGAAGTACGCGACGAGCGGCACGACGAAGTGCGTCCCGGAGGCGTTGTGGTCACGGACGAGAGCCATCAGCTCGGGCGCGATGTCGGCGAGCGTCCCGACCCCGGACGGCTCGGCGTACCCGCCGTCGATGAGCTGGAGGTCGGGGGTCTCGTCGCAGTCCTTGCCGGGCCGCGGTATGCGACCCGCCGGAGTCACCGTGGGGAACCGCGACGACAGCATCGCGGCGGTCGACCAGCGCAGCTGCGGGCTGCACGACCCGTACGTGTCGAACAGATCGAGGCTCGCTGCGGGCAGGCCGCTACGGACTCGGCAGTTGGCACCGTTCGAGCCGGTCGTCGTCTTGAACGTCACCTGGCTGACGAGGACGCGGCAGCCGAGCCCCGTCGCCGTCGAGTTGAGGACGAGTGCGCCACCCGGCCCGCGGACCTCCGCGTCCCACGGATCGGCGAGCGCGGGCACCGCTCGCTCCCACTCCTGTTCCATCAGCCCCGCCCGGTCCGTCCACGCGGCGGGACGTTCCCGGTCGCCGAACGACACCGGCAGCCGGACGCCGGACATGCCCGCGACGAGGTCGCCGACGAGCGTTCCGGTTAGGCCCACCGATAGCGAGTCGGACTCCGCGAGCCGCGCGAGCGCGTCGTCCGTTCCGTCCGTCTGCCGCGCGACCGCGAGCCCGAGCGACCCGCCGCTGACACCGCTCGACAACAGCGTGACGTTGCGGCCGCAGTCGCCGGAGCGTGCGAGCTCGTCGAGGACCGACAACGTCCACACCGCAGAGCGGATGCCGCCACCACTCGCCGCCACGACGAGCAATGGGCGGACTGTGACGCCGTCGACCACCTGGTCGCACGCGCCGCTCCGGCTCAGCCATGTCGTGAAGGTCGTCGCGAGATCGAGCCGGTGCACCGCGGCCGTCGCCCGGTCACGGGTCCGCACGTAGTGCAGCCCGGTTTGACCGGGGAACAACGTCGCCACGGCCGGCACGAGGACGAACAGCGTCAGCACCGGCGCCGCGCGCATGTGCAGCAGCCGGAAGATCTCGGGAGTCTTGCGATCCTGAAGGTAGACGACGAGGAAGCCGACCAGCACCACCCAGGCACCGAGCGCGATAACCATCGTCGCGACCGCGCCGAAGAAGCGGCTGGCCGGCGCGGGCGCCGCCATCAGCATTGCGAGCGCGACCCCGGCAGCGGCCGCGAGCGCCCACACCAGCACCCTGACCCAGGCGGCCGGTGCGGCTGACGGCACTAGCTTCTGCGCCAGCGGCAGGACCACCTTGACGCCGACAGGGAACGTCGCGAGCGCCAGCGCCACGCCGAGCAGCAGCAGGACGGTCGGCCACCCGCGACCGATCCCGCCGGCGACCAGGGCCGGCGCCGTGAACGCGCGTACCAGCCCCAGCCCGCCGATCGCGAGCACCGCGAGCGCCAGGCCGTCGCCTGCGCGGCGCACCTCGGGGACGAGCACCCGCCACCAGGTCGGCCGTTCGTTCCAGAGGCTGTCCTTCTTGAGCCACCGGACGACCAGCGAACTGACCACGACGACGAGCGGCACCATGCAGAACAGCCCGACGAGCGCCCAGTCGACCGTGCCGGCCGGCCCGCGGACGCGGAGCAGCACCGCCGACGTCAGCACGACCGCGGGACCGACTAGCCACACCGCGTGCGCGGACTCTGCCGTCGGTGGTCTCCCCTGTCCCCGCGACTCCTCCGCGCGGCGCGTCCGGTGTCGACCCAGTACGAACAGCAGGAACGCCACCGCGAGGGACGCGACGAACGCCAGCAGCCCGTGTCGCACTCCGTCCGGCCCGCCCACCCAGCCGCGTTCGACGTCCGGGAGCTGGTCCTGGAGGTTCGGGCCAGGGACCGTAGACAGTGCCCCCAGCACGACCACCGGCACCGCCGACAACCGCTGGTACTTCAGGGCGTTCGCCGAGAGCCGCAGCCGGGCGAGCGCGCGTTGCCGGATCGTCGCCGTGCGCACCAGGGTAATGACGAGAACCGCGACCGTGCCCCACTTCGCCGTCGCCGCTCCCGCCTCGATCCCCCGAACGGCGGCCGGCACCGTGCCGTTCCTGAGGAACGTCGCTGCGATGAGCAGCAGCACCGTCTCGGCCACCTCGACCGCGAACAGCGTGAGGACGACGCGCCGCGCGACGTCGTACGCGCCGACCGCGCGGAGCAGCAAGGTGACGTACGCGAGGTAGACGACGACGTCGGCCGCCGTGTGCCACGCGATCCACCCCGGAATCGAGTGCGCATACGCGGTCTTCTCCCACACAGACCACGCATGCGTGCTGCCGATCGCGCCGGGCCCGATGACAGCGCGGAGCGACCCGATGTCGCCGCCCGGCGTCAGCGCGCTCTCAATCAGCCTGGTGACCTCACCCATCACGACCAGTGCGCAGGCCGCCGCCATCGCCAAGGTCGCAGCTGCGGTTCGCGACAACGCTCGGATTTGTTCAATCATCGCTTACCTCCCCCGTATCAGGTGGATCGTTCTCCCTGGAGGATGAGGGCGCAAGCCCCGTGGAGGGCAGTGTGTAAGTCCCTCCATGCGGAGCGCCCCTCACCTGCATTGGGGCAGATGTCGCGGGCCAGAGGACATCGCCTCGCTCCGACCGCAGAGGGCTAACAGTCGTCTATGCTGAAGTCAGTATTATGCGTGTACGGGAGGCGTCCTGGTACGTCACCGTTCCAGAACGTGTTGGCTGGAGCGTAGTATCGACCGTTCCATGGAGAATCCGCGATTCGGTACCAATAGCCGTCTGGGTTTACCGATGCGATCGTCGGGTCGTAGTGCTTGCACTCAATCCGAACAACCTGACCAGGTTCAATACGCGGGCCTAAGCCGCTCGCAGAGTGCGGATCCAGGAACGTGTTGCTTCCCCGACTACCCACTTGTGCGTATCCATTTCCTATTCGGATGCTTGGTGGCAGCGGGAGGTCCGTATACCGCGCGATGAGGCCGCGACCGATGAACCCGAGGAAGAACCCGACGAGGAGGACGGCGAAGAGTAGGAGCGCGACACGAAGCCGGGCCGACAGTCGGATCGGTCGTCCCTCGCGGAGGTGCGCGAACACGCGAACCCAGCCGACTGATACGGCTACAGACACGCCGATCGCGATCGGAGGGTTCAGGTCCAAGAGGCCCACGACGCCAGCAACCGTGCCGAGGATCGGCATCAGCGGGCCCGGCATCAGCCGACGTCTACCCTCCGCATTCAGTTCATCCGTGGCTGCCGGCTCGCCAGGGACCGGCTTCGCCTCCTTCACCGCGTCTCCCGCGAGCATGAACCAACGGGGATCACGTGCACTGGCCTAGGCCGGCGCCGCCGCGCTGTCCGGGATCGATCCACACCTCGCTGATGTACCCAACGGAGCCGTTGCCGTGACGGACGCGGTACCACCGCGTCGACTCGAACAGTCCGGGGTTGCCGTCGTCGCGGCTCTCGGCGTCCT
>DASVPJ010000027.1:0-31764 GCA_036382875.1 Mycobacteriales bacterium | reverse complement strand
CGCCACCGCCGAGCCCGGTCGCGACCCGCTCACTGACTTGGACGTGCTGGAAGCGGAGCTTCAGGCCCACGGCGGCCTCGACGACCGGCCCCGGTTGGTTGCGCTCAACAAGATCGACGTGCCCGAGGCGCGGGATCTCGCGGCGATGGTGCGCCCGGACCTGGAAGCGCGTGGGCTGGACGTGTACGAGTTGTCGGCGGCCAGCCACGAAGGCCTCCGGGAGCTGACCTTCGCAATGGGCGCGGTAGTGAGCGCGGGGCGTACGGCGGCGGCGCCAACGGAGCCGGCCCGCATCACCTTGCGCCCCCGTGGTGACGACGATGCAGAGTTCGTCATCACCCGCGTCGACGGGTCGTGGCGCGTCAGGGGCGCGAAGCCGCAGCGCTGGGTGAAGCAAACCGACTTCAGCAACGACGAGGCGGTCGGCTACCTCGCGGACCGGCTGCACCGCATCGGCGTCGAGGACGAGCTGCGCAGGCTGGGCGCCGAGCCGGGCGCGGAGGTGACGATCGGCGACTGGACGTTCGACTGGGAGCCGGTCGAGGAGGCGTACGCCGCCACCCGGCGCGGCGAGGACGAGCGGTTCGCGCCGGGCTCGTCCCGCGCCCGCGCCGACGAGCGGCTCGCCGCCAAGAAGGCCCGCCGCCTCCCCACCGCGGAGGACGACGGCGAGTGAACCGAGTCGTCATCAAGGTCGGCTCGTCCTCGCTCACCTCGCCGGACGGCCACCTCGACGGCGACCGCGTGGACGCGCTCGTCGCCGCGCTCGCGGCGCTGCGCGCGGAGGGCCGCGAGGTCGTGCTCGTCTCCTCCGGCGCCATCGCGGCCGGCCTGGGGCCGCTCGGCCTGGCCCGGCGCCCGCGCGACCTGGCGACGTTGCAGGCCGCCGCGTCGGTCGGGCAGGGCGCGCTGGTGCACCGCTACGCGGCGGCGTTCGGCACCCACGGGCTGACCGTCGGGCAGGTGCTGCTCACCGCGGACGACGTGGTGCGCCGCGGCCACTACCTCAACGCGCGCCGCACGCTCGACCGGCTGCTCGCGCTCGGCGTCGTCCCGGTCGTCAACGAGAACGACGCCGTCGCCACCGCCGAGATCCGCTTCGGCGACAACGACCGGCTCGCCGCGCTCGTCACGAACCTCGTCGCCGCCGACCTGCTCGTGCTGCTCTCCGACGTGGACGGCGTGTACACCGCCGACCCGCGCCGGGACCCGGCCGCGACGCTGCTGCGCGAGGCGACGATCGGCGACCTCGCGGCGGTGGCCGTCGGCGGGGCCGGCGCGCTCGGCACCGGCGGCATGGCCACCAAGCTCGACGCCGCGCGCATCGCGGCCGGCTCCGGCGCGGGCGTCGTCATCGCGAACGCCGCCGCGCTCGCCCCCGCCGTACGCCGCGAGGCGGGGACCTACGTCGCGCCCGCCGGGCCGCGCCCGCGCGGGTCGCGGCTGCTCTGGCTCGCGCACGCGTCGACGCCGGCCGGCCGGCTGCTGCTGGACGACGGCGCGGTGCGCGCGGTCGTGGAGCGGCGGCTGTCGCTGCTGCCGGCCGGCGTGACCGCGGCGGAGGGGGACTTCGCCGCGGGAGACCCGGTGGAGCTGGTCGGCTCCGACGGCCGGGTCGTCGCGCGCGGCCTGGTCAACTACGGCTCCGCCGAGCTGCCCGCGCTGCTCGGCCGTTCGACCCGCGACCTGGCCGCCGAGCTGGGCCCGGCGTACGAGCGCGAGGTCGTGCACCGCGACGACCTCGTCCTGCTGTGAGCGGTACGGCCGCGGGGAACGGCGTGTGCCGCCGGCTCCCGGCGAACCGCTCGCGCTACGAGCACCTCGGCTATACCGTCGTCGCGGAGCACGACTACTGGGTCGAGCTCGCGAAGGAGCTCTAGATGGTCCGCGACCTCGCCGAACGCGCCCAGGCGGCCGCCGCCGACCTCGCGCTGCTCTCGCGGGCCCGCAAGGACGCCCTGCTGCACGGCATGGCCGACGCGCTCGTCGCCGCGACCGCCACCGTCCTCGACGCGAACGCCCGCGACGTGGCGCGCGGCCGGGAGGCCGGCCTGTCGGACTCGCTGTTGGACCGCCTCACGCTGACCGCGGAGCGGGTCGAGGCGATGGCCCGGGGGCTGCGCGAGCTGGCCGCGTTGCCCGACCCGGTGGGCGAGGTGGTACGCGGCTCGACGCTGCCGAACGGCCTGGAGCTGCGCCAGGTGCGGGTGCCGCTCGGCGTCGTCGGCATCGTCTACGAGGCCCGCCCCAACGTCACCGTCGACGCCGCCGGCATCTGCCTCAAGAGCGGCAACGCCGTGCTGCTGCGCGGCTCGTCGTCGGCGTACGAGAGCAACCGCGCGCTGGTCGACGTGCTCTCCGGCGTGGCGCCGCGCGACGCGATCCTGCTCGTCGAGCCGGCCGAGGACCGCGGCGACGTCAAGGAGCTGATGCGGCTGCGCGGGCTTGTCGACGTGCTGATCCCGCGCGGCGGCGCGGCGCTGATCCGCAGCGTGGTCGAGGAGTCGACGGTGCCGGTCATCGAGACCGGCGTCGGCAACTGCCACGTCTACGTCGACGCCGGCGCCGACCTCGACGTGGCGACCGCGATCGTCGTCAACGCCAAGGTCTCGCGGCCGAGCGTCTGCAACGCCGCCGAGTCGCTGCTCGTGCACGAGGCGGTGGCGGCGGAGTTCCTCCCGCGGGTGCTGGCCGCGCTGCGCGAGCACGGCGTCACGGTGCACGGCGACGCGGCGGTGGCGGCGTACGACGGCGTCGTGCCCGCCACCGAGGACGACTGGTACGCGGAGTACCTGTCGCTCGACATCGCGGCCGCGGTCGTGCCGTCGTTGGACGACGCGGTGCGCCACATCCGCCGCTACGGCAGCGGGCACACCGAGGCGATCGTCACGCGGTCGCAGGAGGCGGCGCGGCGGTTCGTGGCGACGGTGGACAGCGCGGCGGTGCTGGTCAACGCGAGCACCCGGTTCACCGACGGCGGGGAGTTCGGGTTCGGCGCGGAGATCGGCATCTCGACGCAGAAGCTGCACGCCCGCGGCCCGATGGGCCTGCCCGAGCTGACGTCCACGAAGTACGTCGTCACCGGCGACGGACAGGTGCGTTCCTAGGCGGAGCACGAGACGAACGTCAGCGCCCGCCGGCCCACCTTCGTCAGGCCGCGGACGCCCCGGTCGCGCAGTGCCGCGTGCAGCTCGTCGCGCTCGCCCGCGTCGGTCATCACGACGGACACCGTCGTGCACGGGTGGCCGCGGTCGAGCCAGGTGACGTACTCGTCGCCGTCCCAGCCCTCGGCGACGTCGAGCGCGTCGTCGTCCGGCTCGCCGGCGGCGAGCAGCACCACGAACCCCGCCTCGCCGAGCGAGCCGCGGTCGACCACGGAGCCCTCGGCCCTGGGGTCGGCCGGGTCGTCGGGCAGGTCGCGGGCCCGGTACCGGTCGGGGTGCAGCACCTGCGCGGTGCAGACCGGCGGCTCGGCGAACGCCGCGTCGACCTCGGCGTTGCCGCCGTGGTCGAACAGGTCGCCGACGAAGTCCTCGCCGACCTGGTACGGGAACCCGT
Organism: Mycobacteriales bacterium; assembly: GCA_036382875.1. Taxonomy (GTDB): domain Bacteria; phylum Actinomycetota; class Actinomycetes; order BP-191; family BP-191; genus BP-191. The sequence goes on along the minus strand of DASVPJ010000027.1, from coordinate 28,206 downwards.
ACAGCGCGCCGAGCGCGAGCTGCGCCTTCGTCGGCTCCCCGTCACCCGCCCCGCCGTCCTCCCCGGCGTCGGCCTCCTCGACCTTGTCGATCTCCGTGCGGACCGCGCGCGGCTGGCGCTCGCGCCAGGCGGTCTCGGTGCGTACCGCGTCGCCCTCGACCAGCGCGCGCAGCGCCAGCGCCTCGTCCTGTGTGTCGAGGTCCGCGTAGAGCGTGCCGAGGTCGAAGTGCTGGTCCTGCCAGGCGTGGGTCAGCTCGTGCACGAGGACCATCTCGGAGTACGGCGTCAGCGTGCCGCCGCGGACCACGAGGCGTTCGGCCTCGTCGTCGTAGAAGCCGACGACGCTGCTCGTGACGAGCTCCTCCTCCGTGTCGTCCACGTCCTCGCCGGGGTCGGCGAGCCCCAGCCCGCGCAGCGTGGCGTTGAAGTTGTCCTCGTCCTCGCCCGGGTCGTCGTCCTCCTCGCCGACCAGCTCGCGCACGAACGCGGCCTCGTCCAGCAGGTCCACGTCCACGTCGTGGAGGAACTTCTTGCCGCGGTACTCCTCCACGAACGCCTTCCCGCGCTTCACCGCCGCCTCTACGGCCACCCGCCCCGCGGCGGGCGGCGCGGGCCGCTCGGAGCGGGCGACCCGGTCGGGCACGCGGCGTTCGACCACGGCGCCGCCGGCGAGCAGCAGCGCGCCGATCACGACCGCGAGCACCTTGCCGGCGGCGGTCAGCCCGCGCCGCGGCGCGGGTGCCCAGTGGTCCGCGGCGGGCAGCGGGGGGAGCGGCACGTCGAGGTTCCGGCGCCCGCAGTACGGGCAGAACGAGCCGGTCTGCGCCCGCGCGCCGCACGCGCAGTCCCAGGCCACTCAGCCGCCCGGCGCCAGGCAGAACGGGTTGCCCTCCGGGTCGGCCATGACCCGCCAGGTCATGCCGAGCTCGGCCACGTCCGCGCCGCGCGTGGCGCCGAGCCCCTCGGCCTTGGCGGTGGCCTCGTCGAGGTCGGCGGCGTGCACGTCGAGGTGCATCCGGGCCTTGCCGGGCGTGGGGTCGGCGACCCGCTGGAACACCAGGTTCGGCTCGCCCGGGTGCTTGCGGCCGACGACGACGTAGACGCCCTCGCGGAACACGATCTCCCGGTCGAGCAGCGCGGCGTAGAACCCGGCCAGCGCCTCCGCGTCGGCGCAGTCGATGGTGACGTTGTTGACCCGCATGGCACTCCTCAGACGCTGTCGGCGGAGCCTTCGTACCCGATGTGGCCCGCCAGCGCCGCGTAGTCGTCGGTGCCGTGGCCGGAGGCGACCGCGTCGCGCGCCGCGGCGAGCGCCGCGCGGGTCAGCGCCAGGTCGCCGTCGGCGGCCTTGAGCGCGAGGTCGAGGTCCTTCGCCATCAGGTCGAGCGAGAACCCCGTCGGCGTGAACTCGCCGCTGTCCAGCATCGCCCGCTTGGTCTTCACGCTGACGCCGAGCGGGCCCCAGGCGATCACGTCGAGGGTGTCGGCGCGGTCGATGCCGAGGTCGCCGGCCAGCCGCAGCGCCTCGCCGATCCCGCCCATCGCGACCCCGAGCGTCAGGTTGACCACGAGCTTCATCGCGCTGCCGGCGCCCACCGGGCCGAGGTGGCGGACCCGCTCGGGGTCGCCCCACAGGTGCAGCAACGGTTCCGCGGCCGCGTAGTCCTCGGCGCTGCCGCCGGCGAGCACGCCGAGCGTGCCGTCGGTGGCCGGTTGCACCGACCCGACGACCGGCGCGTCCACGAACCGCAGCCCCTTCGCCACCTCGCGGGCGACCGCCGGGCCGATCGTGGACGACTCCACCACCAGCGCGCCCGGCGGCGCCGCCTCGCGGACCCCCGTGAGCACCTCGCGCACGGCGTCCGGCCCGAACAGCATCGTCACCACCGCGTCCGCGTCCCGGACCGCGTCGGCGACGTCGCGCGCCTCGCGGGCGCCGAGGTCGACGAGCGGCCCGGCGCGGCCGGGCGTGCGGTTCCAGACGGTCAGGTCGTGGCCGGCGCGGGCGACGTGCGCGGCCATCGCCGCGCCCATCCGGCCGAGCCCGAGGAAGGCGACTCGCATGCCGCCATCCTCGCAGCCCCCGCCGCCCGCCCGCCGCCCGCCCGCCGCCCGCCCGCCGGGCCCCGCGCGTGAGCGTTTCCTGCAGCGAAGTCGATCCGGGGAACGTTCGCTGCAGGAAACGCTCAGCGGTCCGGGGGCGCGGGGCGCAGCCCGACCGGACGGAGCGGTCAGAACGCGACGTCGACCCGCGGCCGCGAGCCGTTGCTGATCTGGACGTCGTGGATCAGCCTGCTCACCTGCGTGGCGCCGCAGACGTCGTCGCAGTACACGTAGAGCTTGTACTCCTGGTACGTCGCGCCGCACTGGCCGCCGGCCAGGAACGTGATGTCGTAGTACGTCGCGTCGAGCGAGCTGCTGTACCCGACCGCGTCGGCGCCGATGGCCCCGCCCTGGACGCCGCAGTCGGTGCCCTTCACGCCGTCATCGGGACGGACGCGGAAGGTCAGCTTCTGCGGGTCGACCTTGTGGCCGCCGTAGGTCACGTAGCCGTTGAGGTCGCCGGTGTTGCCGCCCCAGTACGTCTGGCCGTACACGTGGCCGGTCGGGATGCGGAGGTTGTACGTGTTCGTGGCCCCCGGCGTGATCGGGTCGAAGTAGTCGTTCGCCATGCCGTAGTACGTCCGGTCGGTGTACTGGCTGCTGGCGGAGCCGTTCTTCGGGTACACCTCGAAGAACGCCTGGACGACGTTCGACGCGACGCAGAGGTAGTCGTTGGTGCCGGACTCGCCCCAGGTCCGCTCGTAGCCGCTCGACGCGCCGGGCTGGCCGAGCCCCGGGTTGACCCAGTCGCTGTAGGAGTAGCCGCTGGTCAGGTTGCCGTCGATGTCGACCTTCTGGCCGGCGGAGTTCACCAGGTCCATGCCGACCTGCACCTGGACGCTCCAGTTGTTGTACGACCCGCCGTAGCCGTAGATGTCGCCGCCGATGGCGGTCGGGTGGGTCGTGGTACAGCCGGGCGCGACGGCCATCGCCGGCGTCGCGGGCCAGGCCACGGACACCGCGACGAGGGCGGCGACGCCGGCCAGTCGCGCGGTGGTGCTGCGTACGTTCATGGAACCCCCTCCGAGAACTGCGGACTCCGCACCCTGGCACCGCGCGGGCCCGGCCGTGACCGGAATCCGCTGGTTGGGCCGCCGCGGTGACAGAATGGCGTTCGGTCGCGGACGAGGGAGGCGCGCGTGGCGCTGTTCGGGTCGGTGGACGACGCGCGCGAACGGCTGGGCGGCGCGGGCTACCTGGCCGACGACGCGATCGCGACGGTGGTGTTCCTCGCCGACCGGCTCGGCAAGCCGTTGCTGGTCGAGGGCCCGGCGGGTGTCGGCAAGACCGAGCTCGCGAAGGCGGTCGCCGCCGCGACGGGCTCGCGGCTGATCCGGCTCCAGTGCTACGAGGGCCTGGACGAGGCCCGCGCGCTGTACGAGTGGAACTACAAGAAGCAGCTCCTCCGCATCCAGGCCGCGCGCGCCGACGACGTGCGCGAGACGTGGGAGCAGACCCACGACGACATCTTCAGCGAGGAGTTCCTGCTCTCCCGGCCGTTGCTCACCGCGATTCGGCAGAGCGACCCGACGGTGCTGCTCGTGGACGAGACCGACAAGGCGGACGTCGAGGTCGAGGGGCTGCTGCTGGAGGTGCTCAGCGACTTCCAGGTGACGATCCCCGAGCTCGGCACGATCGAGGCGTCGCGCAAGCCGTTCGTCGTGCTCACGTCGAACGCCACCCGCGAGCTCTCCGAGGCGCTCAAGCGGCGCTGCCTGTACCTGCACATCGACTACCCCGACTTCGAGCGGGAGCGGGCGATCGTCCTCGCGCGGGTGCCCGAGGTCGCCGAACGCCTCGCCGAGCAGCTCGTCCGCACGGTCCGCGCGCTGCGCGCGCTGGAGCTGCGGAAGTCGCCGAGCATCGCCGAGACGATCGACTGGGCGCGCACGCTCGTCGCGCTCGGCGTCGACACGCTGGACGAGGCGACCGTCAACGCCACGCTCGGCGTCGTGCTCAAGCACGTCGGCGACCAGCAGCGCGCCGCCGGCCAGCTCAAGCTGGAGTCGAACTGAACGGCCTGCTCGACCGCACGGTCACCCTCGTCGAGGCGATGCGCCGGGTCGGCGTCCCGGTGTCGCTCGCCGAGTCGCTCGACGCGGTGCGCGCGATGGGCGAGGTGGACCTGCTGCAGCGCGAGGCGTTCCGCGCCGCGCTCGCCGCGACGACGGTCAAGCGCCCGGCGCACCGGGCGGCGTTCGACGCGCTCTTCGACCTGTACTTCCCGCTCGCCACGGGCCAGGCGGCCCCCGAGGTCAGCGAGGAGGACGACGACCCGCTCGCGGGGGTCGATCCGGCGGACGCGGAGCAGATGCGCGACGCGCTGGCCCGGCTGCTGCTCACCGCCGACGACGCGACGCTGCGCCGCCTCGCCCGCCTCGCCGTCATGGGCCTCGGCCGCGCGGACGCGGCGCCGGGGCGGCAGTCCTGGTTCTCCTACCGCGTCATGCGCGCGCTCTCGCCGGACACGCTGATCGCCCGGCTGCTCGCGGACACCCCGCGCGGCGGCCTCGAGGAGCAGGTCGTGCGCCGGACGATCGCCGAGCGGTCGCGCCGGTTCGAGCAGATGGTCGACGCCGAGGTACGCCGCCTGCTCGCCGAGGAGAAGGGCGTCGAGGCGGTCGCCAAGACGGCCGTGAAGGGGCTGCCGGAGCACGTCGACTTCGTCCGCGCGACGCGCGACGACCTCGACCAGCTCCGCCGCGACGTGCTCCCGCTGGCCCGCCGCCTCGCCACCCGGCTCGCCGCCCGCCGGCGGCTCGGACGGCGGGGACGGCTCGACTTCCGCCGCACCGTCCGCGCGTCGCTGGGGACCGGCGGCGTCCCGGTCGTCACCCACCACCGGCCGCACAAGCCGCACCGGCCGGAGCTGGTGATCCTGTGCGACGTGAGCGGGTCGGTGAGCGCGTTCGCGCGGTTCACGCTGATGCTCGCGTACGCGCTGCGCGAGCAGTTCACCAAGGTGCGGGCGTTCGCGTTCATCGACACCTGCGACGAGGTGACGCGGTTCTTCGAGGGCGGGGACTTCGTGGCCGCGATGGCGCGGCTGTCGGAGGAGGCGCAGCTCGTGTGGTTCGACGGGCACAGCGACTACGGGCACTCGTTCGAGGTGTTCGCGGAGCGCTACGCCGACGCCGTCGGGCCGCGGACGTCGTTGCTGATCCTGGGCGACGCGCGCAACAACTACCGGGCCACCGGCGCCGGCGCGCTGGTGTCGGTGGCGCGGCGGGCGCGGCACACGTACTGGCTCAACCCCGAGCCGCGCATGTACTGGGACTCCGGCGACTCGGCGGTGTCGCAGTACGCCGCGCTGGTGGACGAGATGGTGGAGTGCCGCAACGCCGAGCAGCTCCAGGCGTTCGTCCAGCGACTGCTGCCGGTCTGACGTCGGCCTCGCCCCGCCCCGCACCGCTCCGCACCGCCCGCCCCGCTCCGCACCCGTTCTGTGCAGCCCCGGCCGCGCCCGCCCGCGTGGCGATCTTCACAGAACGGGTCCCGGCCGACCGGCGCCGGCCCCGCCGGAACGCCGCTCCGTCGTGGCGGCGTGTCCCCGCGCTCCCGAGCCCGTAGGGTCGGGGCGTGAGGCGGCTGGGCGTGATGGGCGGCACGTTCGACCCGATCCACCTGGGGCACCTCGTCTGCGCGTCCGAGGTGGCGTACGCGCTCGCGCTGGACGAGGTGGTGTTCGTGCCGGCCGGGCGGCCGTGGATGAAGGAGGGGACGGCGATCTCGCCGGCGGAGGACAGGTACGAGATGACGCGGCTCGCCGTCGAGGGCGATCCGCGGTTCTCGGTCAGCCGCGCGGAGATCGACCGCGCCGGGCCGACGTACACCGTCGACACGCTGCGCGCGCTCGCGGGCCCGGACACCGAGCTGTTCTTCGTCACCGGCGCCGACGCGCTCGCCCAGGTGCCGTCCTGGCACGACGCCGAGGCCCTCTACGGCCTCGCGCACTTCGTCGGCGTCACCCGGCCGGGCTACGCGGTCGACACGGCGGCGTTCCCCGAGGGCGCGGTGACGCTGCTGGAGACGCCGCCGCTCGCCGTCTCCTCGACCGACTGCCGCTCCAGGGTCGCCCGCGGGGCGCCGATCCGTTACCTCGTGCCCGAGCCCGTCGTCGCCTACATCGCCGAGCGCGGCCTGTACCGGGACGCCGGCTGATGGCGCAGGGGAAGCGCCGCGCGACGCGCCGCGACAGCACCGCGCCGGTCACCCAGACCCTGGCGCCGGCCCGCCGCGCCTCCCGCGCCGCGGAGCGCGAACGCCGCCGCGCCAAGCGCCGCACCCGCACCACCGTCGCGATCGCGGCCGGCGTGGCGCTGGTCGTGGGCCTGCTCGCCGTCGTGGTCGGCGGCGCGGTGCGCGGCGACAAGAAGCCCGAGCCGCCGAAGCAGCGCACCCAGCGCACGCTGCTGCTCCAGGTCACCGGCGCCGACCGGGCGGCGCGGGCGGCGGCGCTGCTGGCGTACGACCCCGCCGACCGGCGCGCGTCGCTCGTGCTGATCCCGCCGCACACGCTCATCGACGTGGCCGGCCTCGGCAACGTCGTCGTCGCCAACGCCATCCGCCTCGGCGGCGCGGACGTCGCGCGCGAGGCGGTGAGCGACCTGCTCGGCGTGGTCGTGGACGGGCACTGGACGATGACGGAACGCGGTTTCGCCGCGCTGGTCGACCGCGCGGGCGGCGTGGTGGTCGACGTCGACGTGGACGTCACGGCGCCCGGCCCGAACGGCACCACGCGCATCCTGCTGCGGGCCGGCCCGCAGCAACGGCTCGACGGCGCGTCGGCGCTCGCGTTCGCGACGTTCGTGGCCAAGGGGCAGGACGAGATCACGTTCCAGGTCCGGCTGCAGGCGGTGCTCGACGCGCTCGTCGAGTCGCTGCCGGCCGAGCCCGACGTGGCGGCCGCGGTGGTCGGCTCGCCGGGCCGCGAGGCCGAGCTGTCGTGGACCACCGACGAGCTGGCGGCGTTCCTCGGCGGCGTGCGCGACGCGCAGGGCGGCGAGCGGTACGACCCGCAGGTGCTGCCGGTGTCGACCATCGAGACCGGCGCCGACACGCCGACGTACAGCATCAAGGTGGACGAGGTCGCCACGCTCGTCCGCGCGCAGCTCGGCGACTCGATCCCCCCGGGGCGGGACGAGGGCACCAACCGGGTGCTCGTCCTCAACGGCGTCGGCACGCCGGGGCTCGGCGGCAACGTGGCCGGCAAGCTGCGCTCGACGCCGTTCCGCGTGGTGGGCACGCGCAACAAGCAGGGCTTCGGCGTCGCGCAGTCGGTCGTCGTGGTGTTCGACACGGGCGAGGCGTCGCTGGCGAAGGCCCGGGAGGTGGCGCGGCTGCTCGGCCTGGCGCCGGAGAGCGTCCGCATCGGCACGCAGAACCAGTCCGTGGCCGACGTCATCGTGGTCATCGGCGCCGACTACAAGCCGTAGGGTGGTGTCCGTGACCGCACAGCCGACCGCCGTCGAGGTGGCCCTCGCCGCCGCCCAGGCGGCCGCCGACAAGCTCGCGCGCGACATCGTCGTGCTCGACGTGAGCGCGCAGCTCGTCATCACCGACTGCTTCGTCATCTGCTCCGCGCCGAACGAGCGGCAGGTCGCGGCGATCGTCAACGAGGTCGACGCGCGGCTGCGCGAACGCGGCGCCAAGGCGTTGCGGCGCGAGGGCGAGCGCGAGGCGCGCTGGGTGCTGCTGGACTTCGTGGACGTCGTCGTGCACGTGCTGCACACCGAGGAGCGGGAGTTCTACTCGCTCGAACGCCTCTGGAAGGACTGCCCGCGCATCCCGTTCACCGACGCGGACGCGGGCACGCGGGCCGAGTCCGCCGGGTGACCGACCTCGTCGTCTGGCGGCACGGACGCACCGAGTACAACGACACCGGCCGCTTCCAGGGCCACCTCGACACCGAGCTCGACGCCGTGGGGCACGCGCAGGCGCGGGCGGCCGCCGCACGGCTGGCGTCGCTCCGGCCGGCCCGCGTCGTCACCTCCGACCTGGCCCGCGCCGCGTCGACGGCGGAGTACCTCGGCGCGCGCTGCTCGGTCGAGGTGGAGCGCGACCCGCGGCTGCGCGAGGTCGACGTGGGGGAGTGGAGCGGGCTCTCCCGCGACGAGATCGCCGAGCGGTACCCGGAGGACTACGCCGCCTGGATGCGCGGCGAGGACGTGCGCCGCGGCGGCGGCGAGACGTCGCCCGAGGTCGTCGCCCGCGCGACCGCGGCGGTGGCCGAACGCCTGCCCTGCGACGGCCCGCTCGTCGTCGTCACCCACGGCGGCACGTCGCGCGACCTGGTGATCGCGTTGCTGGGGCTGCCGCGCGAGTCGCGGCGGGTGTTCGCCGTCCTCGGCAACGCCCGCTGGGCCGAGCTCGTCCGGCACGGCGACGGCTGGCGGCTCACGTCGTACAACGTCGGCGTCGAGGAGAACGGCGACGCGGCGACCGAGCCGGTCTTGTAGACTCCTGCGCGTCCCTCCTGGGGGTATAGCTCAGCTGGTAGAGCACTTGCTCGGCAGGCAAGGGGTCAGGGGTTCGAATCCCCTTACCTCCACAGGAACCACGGAAGCCCCGGTCCGCGCGACCGGGGCTTCCGTGCGTGCGGGGCCGCCTCCCGGTGCCGGGCGCCGGCCCGGACGAGTTCGTAGGGACTCCCGCCCCGGGCGCGTAAGTCCTCTCGGCACGTCTTCAAGGGGAGGACCACTTCATGCTGCTCAAGCGCGCCGCGCTGTCCCTGCTCGCCGTACCGCTGCTCGTCGCCGCCCCCGCGTCCGCGGAGCCGATCGTCGACGGCTGCTGGGGCGCCGCGTCGGCGACGTACTGCGACCCGAGCCTGCGGATCACGCCGCTGCGCGGCGACCCGTCGCCGACGCCGGTCTGCGCGGGCACCTGCACCTACGTCGGCGTCCCGACCGTCGAGCCGGTGCAGGACAGCTACCAGGTCTGCATCGACTACTACACGCCGTCCGGCTACGCCGCGAGCGAGTGCGCCGTGGACGTCGTCGTGGGCGACGTCACCGACCTGCTCCAGGTGGTCCCCGCGCTCCTCGACCGGCTCGGCTGCGACGAGCCGAAGTGCGGCATCACGCTGGCCGACATCCTCGAGATCCTCAACTTCATCGACATCGACGGTCCGTGCGACCTCGTCCGCGCCGACCCGCCGTGCTGACGCCCCCGCGCGTCCTCGCGCTGCTGCTCGCCGCGCCGCTCGCGTTCGCGCCGGCCGCGTCCGCGGAGCCGATCGTCAGCGGGTGCTGGGGCGCCGGGCCGGCGTCGTTGTGCGACCCGTACCTGCGGGTCACCCCGGTGCAGGGCGACCCGTCGCCCACGCCGGTCTGCGCCGGCACGTGCACGTACGTCGGCGTCCCGACGGTCGAGCCGGAGCAGGCCCGCTACCAGGTCTGCCTGGTCTACCGGACGCCGTCCGGTCAGACGGCGAGCGAGTGCGCCGTCGACGTCGAGGCGGTCGACGCGGCGCACCTGCTGGAAGCCGTGCCGATCCTGCTGGACCGGCTCGGCTGCGACGAGCCGAGGTGCGGCCTCACGCTCGCGAACGTCCAGGAGCTGCTCGACAAGCTCGTGGTCAGTGACGTGCTCTGCGGCCTCATGCGAACGGACCCGTGCTGATGTCCGCCCGCGTCCTCGCGCTGCTGCTCGCCGCGCCGCTGGCGTTCGCGCCGGCGGCGTCGGCGGAGCCGATCGTGGACGGGTGCTGGGGCGCCGCGTCGGCGTCGTTCTGCGACCCGTCGCTGGTCGTCACCCCGCTGCAGGGCGACCCGTCGCCGACGCCGGTCTGCGCCGGCACGTGCACCTACGTCGGCGTCCCGACCGTCGAGCCGGAGCAGGCCCGCTACCAGGTCTGCGTCGTCTACCGCACGCCGTCGGGCCAGACCGCGAGCGAGTGCGCCGTCAACGTCAGGAACCCCGACCTCGCCGGCGTCCTCCAGCGGCTCGCCGACTGCGACTGGAACATCAAGGACGGCGTCAAGCCGGACTGCTCGTCCTGACCCTCGCCCCGGACCCCGGAAGGAACACCCATGCTCAAGCGCGCCGCGATGCTGCTGCTCGCCGCCCCGCTCGCGTTCGCCACGCCCGCCAAGGCCGACCCGATCGTCGAGGGCTGCTGGGGGGTGGGCGTCGTCGTGTGCGACCCCAGCCTCCGCCTGACGCTCGTCGAGACGGGCTCCACGCAGGTGCCCGTCTGCGCCGGCACCTGCCGCTACGTCACCGTCCCGACCGTGCGGGAGGGCGGGTACCCGCAGCAGGCCTGCGTCGACTACCGCACCACGGCCGGCTGGAACGAGTCCGTCTGCGCCTACGACCAGGAGCAGGTCGACCTGTACCTGACCGCGATCGTCTGCTTCGTGCAGCCGTCGGAGTGGTGCTGATGCGCGCCCGGCTCGCCCTTCTGCTGCTCGCGGCGCCGCTGGCGTTCGCACCCGCCGCGTCGGCGGCCGGACCCACGGTCCCCGGCTGCTGGGGCGCGGGGGACAACACGTACTGCGACGCCACCGTCCGCGTGGCCGGCGCGAGCACGGGCTCGAACCCGACGCCCGTGTGTGCCGGCTCGTGCGTCTACGTCGGCGTGCCGAGCGCCCAGGTCGACGACGTCCTGACGTTCGCGGTGTGCCTCGACCACCGAACGGCGTCCGGCTCGGCCCGCAGCACGTGCGCCGGTGACGTGGACCAGATCCTGGAGGACAACCGGATCGACGTGGAGCAGATCCGCCGCGACGTCCCGAAGGTCCCCGGCGTGCTCCTCTGCCGCCTGCGCGGCGGCAGCCAGACCGAGTGCCAGATCGACCCCGGACCCTGAACCCACCCGGAAGGACCCCCGTGCGCCGTACCCGTATCGCCGCGCTGCTCGTCGCGGCCCCGCTGGCGTTCGCCCCCGCGGCGTCCGCCGACCCGACCGTCCCCGGCTGCTGGGGTGCCGCGTCGGCGACGTACTGCAACGCCACCCTGCGGATCTCGGCCGGCCAGACCGGCTCGAACCCGACCCCGGTCTGCGCCGGGTCGTGCATCTACGTCGGCGTCCCGACGGTGAACCCGCGCCAGGGGACGTACCAGGCCTGCATCGACTACTCCACGCCGTCGGGCTACCCCGCGTCGGACTGCTACGTCGACGTGGACATGGACGACACCGTCGACACCGTGGGTCTCGTCGCGCAGGCGGTCGTCTGCCGGGTCAACCCGAAGAACCCGAACTGTTGAGCGGTTCCCCGGTGCGCGGGCTCGCCCTGCTCGGCGTCGCCGCCGCGCTGGCGTTCGCCCCCGCGGCCTCCGCCGACCTCACGGTTCCCGGTTGCTGGGGCGCCTCCTCGGCGACGTACTGCGACGCCACCGTCCGCGTCTCGGCGGGGGAAACCCAGACGACGCCGACCCCGGTCTGCGCCGGGTCGTGCGTCTACGTCGGCGTCCCCAAGGTCAGCGCCGGCGGCCTGAACCCGCAGGCCTGCGTCGACTACCGCACCCCGTCGGGGTACCCGGCGTCGGAGTGCTTCGTCGACCTCGGCCCCTTCATGGACGGCGCCCGCGACGCGGCGCGCGATGCCACGCGCGCCGCGGCCTGCGTCGTGCAGCCCACCCTGCCCTACTGCTGAGAGGAACTCCGCATGCGAAGGATCGCCCTGCTCGGCGTCGCCGCCGCGCTCGCGTTCGCCCCGGCCGCGTCGGCCGAGCCGATCCCGGGCTGCTACGGCTACGCCGACGCCGTCTACTGCGACATCGAGCTCGCGCCGGAGGCGGCCGTCCCCACCCAGCCGACCCGGGTCTGCGTAGGGACGTGCACGTACGTCCCGGTGCCCACCACCGGCGAGCCGGTGACGCCGAACGTCTGCTTCACCTACACGACGCCCGAGGGCGGTCGCGGCACGCAGTGCGCCGTGAACTACGCGTCGCTCGGGCGGGCCGTCGGACGCGTCTGCGACACGGTCGCCGCCACCTGCCTGTGAGGTAGGAACGAGGGAGCCCCGGCCGCGTGGATCGGCGGCCGGGGCTCCGTCGTTGCCCGCTACGGCGCGATCGGGCGCGTCGCGTCCGCCCCGCCGGTCGTGAGGCCGACGCCGTGGTCGGCGTCCCAGCCGGTCGGCTGCGCCGGCTCCACGGGGTACGGCGTCGCGCCGCCCACCGGAGACCCGGTCACCGTCGAGGCGGCGTCGGTCGCCTGCGACGTCACCGTCTCCTTCGCCGACTGCGCGGTGTCCCTGACCTCGGACGCCGCCTGCGTCGCCTGCTCCCTGGTCTGCTCGACCGCGTGCGCGGCAGTCTCCCGCACCGACGACACCGCCTGCGCGGCCGGCTCGGCCAGGTTGTCCTTGATCTCGCTCGCGATGCCGGCGATCGGCTCCTTGAGGTCCGCGGCGCGGTCCTTCAACGCGTCCGCCGCGGTCCGCTCCCGCTCCGTGGCCGGGAGGAGCTGGCTGGCCAGGAACCCGATCCCGAACGCCACGAAGCCCGCGGCGACGGGCGCGCCCTGCGCCTTCTCACGCGCCATCTGCGGCGCCGCGGTCACCGCGCCGGTCACGGCGTCGGCCGTGGTGGTGGCGGCGTTGGAGATGCCGCCGCCGACCGCGGTGCCCGCCGAGCCCACCGCGGAGCCGGCCGAGCCGACCGCGGAGCCCACCGTGGCGCCCGCGGACGACACGCCGCCGGTCACCGTCGACGTCGCCGTCTCGGCGGCGCCCATCACGCGGTCGCGCAGGCCGCCGACCGCACCGCGTACCGCGTCCACGCGCCGCGACACGACGCGCTTCGGGTTCACCTTCTCCATCAACGCGCTCACGTCGCGCTGGAGCTCACCGCGCGTCTCGTCGATCCGCGCCCTCAGCTGCTCGGGTGACTCGCCCACCGGGCGTCCTCCTTCAAGGTCTGGATGGTCTGCTGCGGCGCCTTGACCGAGCGCAGCCGTTCCCGGCCGCGCGTGTAGAGCGCGAAGCCCACGACTCCCCACAGCACGGTCACGATCAACGCGGCCCAGCCGATCGGCATGAGCGCGTCGAGCGCGAACATCAGCGTCAACGACGCGAAGAATGCGACGAGCAGGCCGGCGACCCCGGCGCCGCCGAGCATCCCGGCCGCGCCGCCGGCCTTGCCGGCCTCCTCCTTCACCTCGGCCTTGGCCAGCTCGATCTCCTGGCGCACCAGCGTGCCCAGGTCCTGCGCGATCTCGCCGATCAGCTCACCGACGCCCCGCTGCTCCGGGCGCGCGTCGAGGTCGATGCGCTCAGGCATCGCCGATCCCGCCCGTCGGGTACGGCTCGCTGAACGTCGGCACGCCCGGCGTCACGGTCGGCGTGCCGGCGCCGAGCTCCATGCCCGCGACCGGCTCGCCCGTCGCGGTCCCGGCGAACGTCGTGTCGGCGCCCGTCCACGCGCCGGTGCCGGCCGGGTTCGTCCCGCCGGGGCCGCCCGCGCCGCCGGTGCCGCTGTCGGACGCCGTCGCGCCCTTGACCATGCGGCCGGCCAGGAAGCCCGCCGCGCCCGCGCCGAGCAGGAACAGGCCCGGGCGGCGCCGCGCGTACGTCCGCAGGTCGGCGAGCAGCGCCTCCGGCGTCTGCCCGTCGAGGTAGCCCGCGAGGGTCTGCACCTTGTCCGCGAGCTGGTGCGCGATCTCCGTCGCCGGACCCTGCTCGGCGGCGTTCGACGCCATCGAGCTGATCTGGGTCGCGAGCGACCGGGTGTTCTCCGCGAGGCGGCGGGTCTGCGCCTCGGCCTGGGTGCGTACCTGCTCGCGCGTCTCGCCCACGAGGTCGCGCGCCTGCCGCGCCGCCTCGCCGACCACGTCGCCGGTCGCCTGCGTCGCGGTCTGCGCGACGGTGCGGGCCTGCTCGGCGGCGGTGCCGGCGACGTTCGCCGCCTCGTCCCGCGCGGTGCCGGCGACCGCGCCGGCCTCCTCGACCGCGGTGCTCGCGGTCTCGCGTGCTGTCGTCATGCGGTTCTCCCTCGGGTCCCCGGTTCGTGCTGCCGGGGTACCCCTGGTCACGCCGCGTATTCGCCGGAACGCACGATGACGGCGCGGCCCGTAGCCCCTACGATCCGGCGGTCCGTACCCAGCCGCGGAAAGGTCCGCCCCTCATGTCCAGCTCCCTCGCCCGTCTCGCGCTGCTCGCCGCCCTCCCGGCCGGCCTGCTCGCGTCGTCCGCCGCGCAGGCCACCACCGTCCCCGGCTGCTTCGGCGCCGTCGTGGTCGCCTGCGACCCCACCGTCACGGTCACCCTGCCGGGTGCGTACTACACGTACGACACGACGATCCCGGTGTGCGCCGGGCCCTGCGTCGACGTCCCGGTCACGCTCGTCGGGACGCAGGGCGACCCCACTCCCGGCAGCGTCTGCGTCTCGTACGAGAACCGCGCCGGCTCGGTCGTCTACCGGCGCTGCCAGCCGCTCGACCCCGGCAGCCCGGAGGTGCCCGACGTCCCTGACCTCCCCGACCTCCCCGAGGTCCCGGACGTCGACCCGGTGCTGCAGAAGGTCTTCACCATCGCCGAGCGCGAGCTGGTGGAGACGCTCTGCCTGGTCAACATCAGCCCGGACGGCTACAGCTGCTGGTAGCCACCGTCCGCCCCTAGACGCCGGGGCCGCTGTCCCTCCCCCGTGGGACGGCGGCCCCGGTCCACGTCCCCGGCCGCCGTACGGGACACTGGCGCCATGCGCGACGTCGTCCTGCTCGGCTCCACGGGGTCGGTGGGCACCCAGGCGGTGGACGTCGTGCGCCGCAACCCCGACCGGTTCCGCGTCGTCGGCCTGGCCGCCGGGGGCAACGACCCCGCCGCGCTCGCCGCGCAGGCCCTCGACCTCGGCGCCGAGGTCGTCGCGGTCGCGAAGGCGACCGCCGCGCAGGACCTCCAGCTCGCGTTCTACGCCGCCGCGCAGGCCCGCGGGTACAGCGCCGGCGACCACCCGGTGCCGAAGATCCTGGCCGGGCCGGACGCCGCCGCCGAGGTGGCCGCCTGGCCGTGCGACGTCGTCCTCAACGGCATGACCGGCTCGATCGGTCTCGCCCCGACCCTCGCCGCGCTCGACGCCGGGCGCACGCTCGCGCTGGCGAACAAGGAGTCGCTCATCGTCGGCGGCCCGCTCGTGCGGGCGCGGGCGAAGCCGGACCAGATCGTGCCGGTCGACTCCGAGCACTCGGCGATCGCGCAGTGCCTGCGGGGCGGGCGCCGGGACGAGGTGGCCCGGCTGGTGCTCACCGCCAGCGGCGGGCCGTTCCGCGGCCGGTCCGACCTCGCGGACGTCACGGTCGAGGACGCGCTCGCGCACCCCACGTGGGACATGGGCCCGGTCGTGACGATCAACTCCGCGACGCTGCTCAACAAGGGCCTCGAGGTGATCGAGGCGCACCTGCTGTTCGACGTGCCGTACGACGCGATCGACGTGGTCGTGCACCCGCAGTCGCTGGTGCACTCGATGGTGGAGTTCGCCGACGGCTCGACGATCGCCCAGGTGAGCCCGCCGGACATGCGGCTGCCCATCTCCCTCGGCCTCTCGTGGCCGGACCGGGTGCCCGGCGTGCAGCGGCCGATGGACTGGTCGGCGGCCCACGCGCTGACGTTCGAGCCGCTCGGCCCGCTGGCCCGCGCGATCGACCTGGCGCGCGAGGCGGGCAGCCGCGGCGGCACCGCGCCCGGCGTGCTGAACGCCGCCAACGAGGAGGCGGTTGCCGCGTTCCTGGGACGAACGATCCCGTTTCCGGCGATCCTGGACACCGTGGAGCGCGTTCTCGGCGAGCACGAGGTCGGGAACTGCGCGACGCTTGCCGATGTTCTGGCAGGGGAGGCCTGGGCGCGCCGGCGCGCCCGGGAGCTGGTGGGTGCGTCGCCCGCCGGCGCCGTGGGAGAGCACTGATGGCCGCGCTGGGTGTCTTCGTCTTCGTCTTCGCGTTGCTGCTGAGCATCGCGCTGCACGAGCTCGGCCACCTGGCGACCGCGAAGCGCTTCGGCATGAAGGCCAGCCGCTACTTCATCGGCATGGGCCCGACGGTGTGGTCCACACGGCGCGGCGAGACCGAGTACGGCGTCAAGGCGTTCCCGGTCGGCGGCTTCGTGAAGATCGTCGGGATGACCGAGGTCGACGAGGTCGACGACCCCCGCGACGAGCCGCGCGCGTTCTGGCGGCAGCCCGCGCCGCAGCGCGCGGTGGTGCTCGCCGCCGGGTCGTTCATGCACTTCGTGGTGGCGTTCGTGGTGCTCATGGGCACGCTGCTCGCGTACGGCGAGCAGACCCGCGACACCACCCGCGTCTACGAGGTCTCGGAGTGCCTCGACCCCGACGTGAAGGGCTCGTGCGCCGGGCAGCCGCCCGCGCCGGCCAAGGTCGCCGGGCTGCGGGAGGGTGACCGGATCGTCGCGTTCGAGGGGCGCCCGGTGGCCGACTGGGAGTCGTTCACCACGATGGTCCGCGCGCACGAGGCGTCCGAGGCGGAGCTCGTGGTCGAGCGCGACGGGCAGCGCGTGACGCTGCGCCCGGTGGTCGAACGGCACGTCCGCGAGATCGACGAGGAGGGCACCAAGCAGGAGATCGGCCAGATCGGCGTCACGCCGGGCGAGACGAAGCGCTACAACCCCCTGACGGTCGTGCCGCGGTCGGCCGCGCTGATCGGTCGGTTCACCGTCGACTCGGCGCGCGGCCTCTGGGAGCTGCCCGGCAAGATCCCGCAGCTCTTCGAGGAGACGACGAAGGCGTCGTCGCAGCCGCGCGACGCGGGCGGCTCCGGCGTCGTCGGCGTGCTGGACATCGGCCGGCTGTCGGCGCAGGCGTTCGAGTCGGGCCACGTCGACGCGGTGCTGTTCATGATCGTCGGGCTGAACGTGTTCATCGGCCTGTTCAACCTGCTGCCCCTGCTGCCGCTCGACGGCGGCCACCTGGCGATCCTGGGCTTCGAGCAGGCCCGCTCGCGGATCGCCAGGGCGCGCCACCGGCCCGACCCCGGCCGTGTCGACATCCGCCGGCTGATGCCCGCGACGCTGGCGTTCATCGTGGTCATGGGCTCGCTGACGCTCATGCTGCTCTACGCCGGCATCGCGAACCCGATCGCGAACCCGTTCTAGGCTGACGGCGTGACCGCGATCTCGCTCGGCATGCCCGCGCCGCCGCTGCCCCAGGTGGCGCCGCGGCGGCCGTCGCGCCAGATCGACGTGGGCGGCGTGCTCGTCGGCGGCGGCGCGCCGGTGTCCGTGCAGTCGATGACGACGACGAAGACCGCCGACGTCAACGCCACCCTCCAGCAGATCGCCGAGCTCACCGCGGCCGGGTGCCAGATCGTCCGGGTCGCCGTTCCGGACACCGACGACGCGGCGGCGCTGCCCGACATCGCGCGCCAGTCCAAGATCCCGGTGATCGCGGACATCCACTTCCAGCCGAAGTACGTCTTCGCCGCCATCGACGCCGGCTGCGCCGCCGTGCGCGTGAACCCCGGCAACATCAAGAAGTTCGACGACAAGGTCGGCGAGATCGCTCGTGCGGCGTCGGAGGCCGGCGTCCCGATCCGCATCGGGGTCAACGCCGGCTCGCTGGAGCCGTCGCTGCTCGCCAAGCACGGCCGCCCAACGGCCGAGGCGCTGGTGGAGAGCGCGCTGTGGGAGTGCTCGCTGTTCGAGGAGCACGGCTTCCGCGACATCAAGATCTCGGTCAAGCACAACGACCCGGTCGTGATGATCAACGCGTACCGCCAGCTCGCCGCGCAGTGCGACTACCCGCTGCACCTCGGCGTGACCGAGGCGGGGCCGGCGTTCCAGGGCACGATCAAGTCGTGCGTCGGCATCGGCGCGCTGCTCGCCGAAGGGATCGGCGACACGATCCGCGTCTCGCTGTCCGTGCCGCCGGTCGAGGAGGTCAAGGTCGGCCTCGCGATCCTCGAGTCGCTCGGCCTGCGCGAACGCCGCCTGGAGATCGTGTCCTGCCCGTCCTGCGGCCGCGCCGAGGTCGACGTGTACCGGCTCGCCGCCGAGGTCGAGGCCGCGCTGGAGGGCATGGAGGTGCCCATCCGCGTCGCGGTCATGGGCTGCGTCGTGAACGGCCCGGGCGAGGCCCGCGAGGCGGACCTCGGCGTCGCGTCCGGCAAGGGGAAGGGCCAGATCTTCGTCCGCGGCGAGGTGATCAAGACCGTGCCCGAGTCGCAGATCGTGGAGACGCTCGTGCACGAGGCGATGCGGATCGCCGAGGAGATGGCCGCGGCCGGGGCGTCCGGCGCCCCCGTAGTGACCGCGAGCTGACGCTGCTGCGCAGCCGGGACGGCGTTCGCCTCCTCGACGACCGCGACCTCGAAGCCGCGTGGGAGGTCGTCAACCGCGACCCGGTCGCGAACGTGTTCGTCGCCTCCCGGCTCGCCGCCGTAGGACTCGACTGGCGGCGCCTCGGCGCGGAGGTGTGGGGCTACCACACCGACGACAACCGGCTCGTCTCGCTCTGCTACGCCGGCGCCAACCTGATGCCGGTCGAGGCCACGCCCGCCGCCGCGAAGCAGTTCGCCGAGCGAGCCCGGCGCGGCGGGCGCCACTGCTCCTCGATCGTCGGCCCGACCGAGCCGGTCGAGGCGATGTGGCAGGTGCTGATGCTGCCGTGGGGGCCGGCCCGCGACGTACGCCGCCAGCCGCTGATGTCCACGTCGGTCCCGCCGGCGGTCGACCCGGAGCCCGGCGTGCGGCGGGTGCGGATCGACGAGCTGGAGACGTTGCTGCCGGCGTCGATCGCGATGTTCACCGAGGAGGTCGGCGTCTCCCCGGTGGGCAACGACGGCGGTGCGCTCTACCGGGCGCGGGTCGCCGAGCTCGTGTCGGAGGGCAGGGCGTTCGCGCTGATCGAGGACGGGCGGGTGCTGTTCAAGGCCGAGGTCGGCTCGGCCACGAACCAGGCCTGCCAGATCCAGGGCGTCTGGGTCGACCCGGCGCTGCGCGGGCAGGGGCTCGGGTCCCGGGGGACGGCGGCGGTGGTGGCGTTCGCCCAGGCGGACATCGCGCCCGTGGTGAGCCTCTACGTGAACGACTTCAACATCCCCGCCCGCCGCGCCTACGAGCGCGTCGGCTTCGAGACTGTTGGCTCGTTCACGTCCGTCCTCTTCTAGCGCCGCCGCCCGCCGGCGCGCCGGCCGCCCACGCTCGTCCGCGGTCCCGGCGGTCGCCGGCGGTCGGCCGGCGGCGCCCCGCCGCCCGCCCGCCGATGCCGCGACCGGGTCGCGAGATCGACCGCACCCGTTCGGGGGCCGCGACCGGGTCGCGATATCAGCAGCCGGTGCCGCCGGTCAGCCGGCGGCATCGGGCTAGCCGGCGGCGGTCAGGCGCCCGCCCCGCCGGAGGAGAGGTCGTCGGGGGAGAGGTCGTTCGGGTCGCTGTCGGCGGGCGCGCTGGAGCCGGTGCCCGGCGTCGCCAGCGCCTCGGTCGCGTCGGCCGGGATCGGCGCGGCGGCCTCGGCGTCCACGCCGGCTACGGCGGCGGCGTACTCGCCCGCCTCGCGCGCCGCGCGCACCTCGGTCTCCGCGTCCTCCGGCCCGCTCGCGCCGGCGCCCTGGATCGCGTTGGTCTTGTCGCCGGTCTCGTCCGCGCCGGCGGGCGCGGCGAGCGCCGGGTCGGTGCCGGGCGGCCCCTGCGGCGAGTCGGTGCCCTGCTGCTGCTGCGTCATGCCCGGCCCCTTCCCCGCGCGTCGCTGGAATAACGGCGCCCGCGCGGCGTCCATGCTGGCAGCCGATGACGCGAGCCGCCGACGACTTCGACGCGGTCGTGCGGGACAACGCCGACGCCGTGTTCGGCTTCGTGCTGCGCCGGGTCGGCCGGCGCACGGCCGCGGAGGACCTGGCGCAGGAGACGTTCCTGCGCGCGTGGCGGGCGCGGCGGACGCTGCGGGAGGAGGCCTCGGTGCGCGCGTGGCTGCTGTCGATCGCGCTCAACGTCGTGCGCGACGACGCCCGCCGCCGCTCGCGCCGGGTGGCGGAGGTGCCGCAGCCGGAGCACCTCGACGTGCCGGAGCCGGGCTCCGACCCGGCCGCGCGCGTCGAGGGGGGCGAGTCGCTGGCCGCGCTGCGCGACGCGCTGGCCGCGCTGCCGGCGCGGCAGCGGGAGATGTTCCTGCTGCGCGAACGCGACGGGCTCTCCTACGCCGACATCGCGGCGCTGCTCGGCTGCCCCGTCGGCACGGTGATGTCCGGGCTCTCGCGCGCGCGGGCGCGGCTGCTGGAGGCGGTGCGATGACCCACGACGACGCCCGCCGCTACGCCTCCATGCGGGCCGACGGCGAGGCCGCTCCCGACCCCGGCCTCGACGCGCACCTCGCGTCGTGCGCCGGGTGCGCGGCGTACGCGGACGGCCTCGCCCGCCTCACCACGCTCACCGCCGCGCTGCCGCGCGAGGCCGCGCCGCGGCGCCTCGCCCAGCGCGTCGCGCGCCGGCGGGCGCGCCGCCGGCTGCTCCGCTGGTCCCCGGCGCTCGCCGCGGCGACGGCGGCGGCGTACGCGCTGACCGTGCTGCCCGCCGGGCCGGCGACCTTCCCCGCGCCGGCGGCGGCCGCGGCGGAGCCGTTGCGGCACGTCCGCTCCCTCTATGTCGAACGCACCGTCACCGGCGACGGCGCCGACGCGACCGAGCGCATCTGGTTCCGCGCGCCCGCGTCCGTGCGGGTCGACCGCACCGCCGGCGGGGTCACCGAGACCACGATCCGCACGCCCGGGCTCGTCTACGCGGGCGGCGTGCTGGTCCGCGACGCCGTGCCGGAGATCCCGCTGCCGGAGCCGCTGTCGCCGACCGTCGCGCTGCTCGGCACCGACACCGGGCCGGGACCGGCGATCGCCGGGCGCCCGACCCGGCGGATCGTGCTGGAGGTCGCGGGGGAGCGGCGGACGGCGTTCGTGGACGTCGAACGCGCGCTCGCGCTCGGCGGCGACGAGGCGCTCGTCCTCGGCAAGCAGTCGGCGCGCGTGACGAAGCGGGTCACCCGCGTCGACCGCGACCCGGTCATCCCCGACTCGGTCTTCGCCCCGCCGCCCGGCGCGGGGCCGGCGGTGGACGGCGGGTTCCGCCGCAGGGCCCTCGGCGACCTGTCGATCGAGCCGGCCGCGCTGCCGCGCGGCTTCGCGCCGGTGCTCAGCGGCCGGGTGGACGGCGGGGAGTACGCGCTGCTCGCCGACGGGTCGTTGCCGCTGCTCGTGACGACGACCGGGTCGCCGCCGGAGCGCGCCGACGTGCGGACGGTGACCCGCGGCGAGCGGACGTACGCCGTGACGTTGCCGCTCTACGACGTGCCGGCCGTGGAGTTCACGCGGGGCGGCGTCCCGATCCGGCTGCAGGCGCCGTTGCCGGTCGAGTCGCTCGTGGACCTCGCCGAGCGCATGTACCCGCGGGAATAACGCGGCCGCCGCGGCGTCCTCCCGGCACGTCCCCGAAGGAGGCCGCCATGAGGCGCCCGGTGCTCGCCCTGACCACGCTGCCGTTCCTCGCGTTCCCGCTCGCGATCCCGGTCGCCGCGAGCGCCGGCGGTGGCGGGTGCTTCCTCGACGGGCCCGCCGCGGAGGTGGCCGCCGCGACCGTCCTGATCGACCATGCCTGCTTCACGCCGACCGTCGCGCGGGTGGCGCCGGGCACGACGGTCACCTGGGTCAACCGCAGCGGCCTGCCGCACAACCTGAGCGGGCCGGCGATCGAGCTCGTCGACCTGCCGGCGGACGGGCGAGTGACGCGGACGTTCGCCGACGCGGGCATCTACGTCTACGCCTGCACGATCCACCCGGGCATGAGCGGCGCGGTCGTCGTCGCGCCCGCCGCACCGGGCGCCGGCGCCGCGCCCGCCGCGCCCGCCGCCCCTGCGGCGACCGCTCCCGCGGCGACCGCCGCGCCCGCCGCGGCCGCGCCCGCCGCGCCGCGCGCCGCGGCCCGGCCGGCGTCGTCGGGGTACGCGGGCGTCGCGGGCTGGACCGGTGCCGCGCTCGCCGTGCTGGCCGGCGCCGCCGTCGCCCTCCCGCGCCGCCGGGCCCGCCGCGGCGAGAGCGTTTCCTGAAGCGAACGGTCACCGGAGCACCTTCGCGCTGCAGGAAACGCTCACGGGGCGGGGGCGTGCGGCGGTGCGAGCGGGGGTACCGGACCCGCGAGGTGATGCAGCCATGGAGCGCAGCAACAAGCACGGCTTCCGCGTCGACGACGCGATGAGCAGCGAGACCGAGTCCCTCGAACGTGGCGCGCCGATCGAGTCACGGGTCGAGGAGTGGCGCGAGGCGGAGCCGTCCGGCGACGACCAGCCGGTGGCGGACGCGATCCTCAACGGCGCCCGCGACGCGGACGGCGTACCGGGGCACGACGAGGTCGAGCTGCGGTCCGAGCTCGCCAAGCGGCTGCGGTCGTCGGCGTTCCCGGCGAACCGGCAGACGCTCGAGGACGTGGCCACGGAGGAGAACGCGCCGGGCCACATCATCGACCTGCTCCGCCGCCTGCCGGACGGGCGCACGTTCGAGAACACCGCGGACGTCTGGAAGGCGCTCGGCGGGACGGTCGAAAGCCGGTAGGAGCGCGCGTACGGCGGTCGGTATCCTCGCCGCCATGACGGCCGCCGTGCGCATGTCCTCGCTCTTCCTCCGCACCCTGCGCGAGGACCCGGCGGACGCGGACGTCCCGAGCCACAAGCTGCTGGTCCGGGCCGGCTGCGTCCGCCGCGTCGCGCCCGGCATCTACACCTGGCTGCCGCTCGGCAAGGTCGTGCTGGAGAACGTCGCCCGCGTCGTCCGCGAGGAGATGGCCGCGATCGGCGCGCAGGAGGTGCTGTTCCCCGCGCTGCTGCCGCGCGACTACTACGAGGCCACCGGCCGCTGGACCGAGTACGGCGACGGCATCTTCCGCCTCAAGGACCGCAAGGGTGCCGACTACCTCCTCGGGCCGACGCACGAGGAGATGTTCACGACGCTCGTGAAGAGCGAGTACTCGTCGTACAAGGACCTGCCGCTCTCGCTGTACCAGATCCAGACGAAGTACCGCGACGAGGCGCGGCCGCGCGCGGGCATCCTGCGCGGGCGCGAGTTCGTGATGAAGGACTCGTACTCGTTCGACCTCGACGACGACGGGCTCAAGCGCTCCTACGAGGCGCACCGGCAGGCGTACGAGCGGACGTTCGAACGCCTCGGGCTGGAGTACCGCACGGTCTACGCCGTCTCGGGCGCGATGGGCGGGTCGGGCTCGGAGGAGTTCCTGGCGAAGGCGCCGACCGGCGAGGACACGTTCGTCGCCTGCACGTCCTGCGACTACGCCGCGAACACCGAGGCCGTCGACACCGGCGCCGCGCCGGCGACCGACGCCGAGCACCCGCCGCTGGAGGTGCTCGACACCCCGGACACGCCGACGATCGAGACGCTCGTCGACCTGCTCAGGGCGAAGGGCCACGACGTCACGGCGGCGGACACGTTGAAGAACGTCGTCGTGAAGCTGCGCACCCCCGGCCAGGACGACGAGGTGCTCATCGTCGGCGTGCCCGGCGACCGCGAGGTCGACCTCAAGCGCCTGGAGGCCAACGTCTACCCGGCCGAGGTGGTGGCGTTCGAGGCCGAGGACTTCGCGAAGGTGCCGGGGCTGGTGCGCGGCTACATCGGCCCGCAGGCGCTGCCCGCGGGCGTCCGCTACGTGGTCGACCCGTCGGTCGCCGACGGCAGCGCGTGGGTGACCGGCGCGAACGAGGAGGGCCGCCACGCGGTCAACGTCGTGTGCGGCCGCGACTTCGTGCCCTCCGGCCGGCTGCCCGCCGCCGAGATCCGGGCCGGCGACCGGTGCCCGCGCTGCGGCTCGGCGCTGTCGATCGACCGTGGCATCGAGATCGGCCACATCTTCCAGCTCGGGCGGAAGTTCGCCGACGCGTTCGAGCTCGACGTGCTCGGCCCGGACGGCAAGCCGATCCGCGTGACGATGGGCTCGTACGGCATCGGCGTCTCGCGCGCGGTCGCCGCGATCGTGGAGCAGCACCACGACGAGCGCGGGATCGTGTGGCCGGCGTCGGTGGCGCCGTTCCTCGTGCACGTGGTGCCGGTCGGCAAGGACGAGGAGCCGCTCACCGTCGCGACCCGGATCGCCGAGGGGCTGGCGGCGCAGGGGGTCTCCGTGCTGCTGGACGACCGCGAGGTGTCGGCGGGCGTGAAGTTCGCCGACGCCGACCTGCTCGGCACGCCGACGATCGTCACGGTCGGCAAGGCGTTGAAGGACGGCCAGGTCGAGGTGAAGGACCGGGCGACCGGCGAGCGCTCGCTCGTCGCGGTGGACGAGGCGGTCAGCGTCCTGGGAACGCGCTGACCCCGTCCGCCGGGTTGCGGCGCCTCGCCCAGCGCAGCGTCGCGAGGTGGCCCGCCTCGTCGGCCAGCGCGGCGGCGACCCGCGCGCGCTCGCCGGGCTCGCGGACCGCGGCGTGCCAGCGGATCGCCAGCGAGTCCTCGATCGACTCGGCGACCGCGCGCGGGTCGCGCAGCGGCGGGACGGCATAGGCCAGCAACGGCGTCACCGGCGTGCCGCCCGCCGCCTCCACCAGCTCGACCAGCAGGTCGCGGTGGCGGCGGTGGTCGTCGTACGCCGCGCGGGCGTGCTCGCGCAGCGCCTCCGGCAGCCGCGGGCCGAGCACGCCGTAGAGGTGGATCGCCGCGTGCTCCTCGGCGAGCAGCGCGTTGAACGTGTCCGCCGACGTCATCGCCGCGCCGCCAGCGTGAGGAGCACCTCGTGCTGCCGGGCCCCGGCGGCGAGCTCCGCGCCGAGCACCGCGACCTCCGTCGCGGCGGCCGTGCCGACGCCGGCGAGGTAGGCGGCGGAGGCGTGCCGCATGGTGGCCGCCGGGTCGCGGACCGGGGCCGCGGTGGGCGGCGGCGGGAGCGGCGCGCCGCGCGCGGCCAGGTGCTCGGCGACGGCCGCCGCCCGGGTACCGTGCGCGGCGGCGAGAGCGCGGGCGGCGGGCGGGAGCGCGGCGGCGAGGCGGCGTTCGGACAGCCACCACGCCGTCAGCAGCGCGATGTCGGGGTCGACGGCCGGCGTCGTGGGCGCCGCGGTCGGCGCCGGGCGCGGGCCGGCCGACCGGGTGCACGCCGCGAGCACCGCGCCCAGCGCGGTCCCGAGGAACGCCCTCCTGTCCACGCGCCGCAGCCTACGGCCGGTCACACTGGCGCCATGCGCGCGGAGGCCGTCGTCGACCTGATGCGCCGCCTGTCCGCCGGCGGCGTGACCGCGTGGCTGGACGGCGGCTGGGCGGTCGACGCGCTGCTCGGCGAGCAGACCCGCGAGCACTCCGACCTCGACCTCGTAGTGGACGCCGAGGCGCTCGACCGGGTGCGCGCGCTGCTCGACGGCTGGCAGGTCGTCCGCGACGAGCTGCCGTCCTCGCTCGCGCTGCGCGACCCGGAGACCGGCGAGCAGGTGGACCTGCACCCGGTCCGGCTCACGCCGGACGGCGGCGGCGACCAGCGCCAGCCGGACGGCTCCGACTGGCACTACGCGGCCCCCGTCACCGGCCGGGTGGCCGGCGAGCCGGTGCCGTGCTGCGACCTGGAGACGCAGCTCCGCGCGCACATCGGCTACGAGCCGCGCGAGGTCGACCTCCGCGACGTGCGCGCGCTGCGCGAACGGTTCCCGGACGAACCGCCATGAGGGGGAGAGGCGCGGGCGCGTAGGGCGTGCGCGAGACGGCCGACGCCGTCCGCGGCACCCGGCATCGGCGGCGTGGCGGACCGGCCGAACCCGGACGACCCGGACGACGACCCCGGTCCCGGCGGGCCCCGCATCCGGGACGTCGCCGAGGGCCTGGAGCCCGGCCGGGGCTGACGGCGCGCGGCCGCCGTTCGGCTAGGCTGGCCGGGTCCGGACACAACATCACACTTCGGGAGGCCGCCATGAGCGCCGCGGCGACCCGGGTGAAGGCCGTCATCGAGCCCCCGCTCGCCGGCGCCGGGTTCGACGTGGAGGACGTCGCCGTCCGCGCGGCGGGCCGGCGCCAGCTCGTGCAGGTGGCGGTCGACCGCGACGGCGGCGTGACGCTGGACGACGTCGCCGAGGCCACGCGCCTCGTCTCGGCCGCGCTCGACGAGGCCGACCCGATCGACGGGGCCTACGTCCTCGAGGTCACCTCGCGCGGCGTGGACCGCCCGCTCACGCTGCCCCGCCACTGGCGCCGCAACGCGGGCCGGCTCGTCAACGTCTCGCTCAAGGACGGCACCCAGGTGCTCGGGCGCATCCAGGCCGCGGACGACGACGGCGCGGAGCTGCTCACGCAGGTAGACGAGCAGACCCGCGTCGCGTACGCCGACGTGAGCAGGGCGACCGTCGAGGTCGAGTTCAGCCGGGCCGGCGAGGAGGGGGACGAGTGAACGACGACGTCCCCGCCGCTCCGCGCGGCCACGCCGATGCGGCGCGGCGCCGGCGTGGGCGACGCGCAGGCACCACCGTGGACACCGCTCGCGACGGCCGCCGCATTGGAGGCACGACGTGAACGTCGACATCGCCGCTCTCCGCTCCATCGAGCGCGAGAAGGACATCTCGTTCGACACCGTGGTCGAGGCCATCGAGACCGCGCTGGCGACCGCGTACCGCAAGACCGACGGCGCGCACGGCGAGTGCCGCGTCGAGGTGGACCGCAAGACCGGCGAGGTGCGCCTCTACGCCCGCGAGGTGGACGAGGACGGCAACCTCGTCCGCGAGTACGAGGACACGCCGGAGGACTTCGGCCGCATCGCCGCGATGACGGCGAAGCAGGTCATCCTGCAGCGCCTCCGCGACGCCGAGCAGGAGCTGACCTACGGCGAGTACGCCGGCCGCGAGGGCGACATCGTGGCCGGGATCATCCAGCAGCACTCGTCGCAGAACGTGCTCGTCTCGCTCGGCAAGGTCGAGGCGGTCCTGCCGGTGGCCGAGCAGGTGCCGGGGGAGAAGTACGAGCACGGCCAGCGCATCCGGGCGTACGTCCTCCAGGTGCACAAGGGCGTCCGCGGCCCGTCGATCACGCTGAGCCGCACCCACCCGAACCTGGTGAAGAAGCTGTTCGCCATGGAGGTCCCGGAGATCGCCGACGGGACCGTCGAGATCGCGGCGATCGCGCGCGAGGCGGGGCACCGCAGCAAGATCGCGGTCCGCTCGACGTCGCCGAGCGTCAACGCCCGCGGCGCCTGCATCGGCCCGCTCGGCCAGCGGGTCCGCAACGTCGTCGCCGAGCTGCACGGCGAGAAGATCGACATCGTCGACTGGTCGGACGACCCCGCGGAGTTCGTCGGCAACGCCCTGTCGCCCGCGACGGTCACCAAGGTCGAGGTCGTCGACGCCGCGAACCGCTCCGCCCGCGTGACGGTGCCCGACTTCAAGCTGTCGCTCGCGATCGGCAAGGAGGGCCAGAACGCCCGCCTCGCCGCGCGGCTGACCGGCTGGCGCATCGACATCCACGCGGACACGGAAGGGGCGCCCGCCGACCCGCCCGCGGAGCCCGCGGCGGATTCCGGTGGCGACCCGGAAGGGACGTAGCGGTAGACTCGTCCGCTGAACGCTCGGTTCAGCCTGTCCGCACGTGTGTGGGCTGCCGCAACCGGGCGGCGAAGATCGACCTCCTGCGCGTCGTCGCGATCGCCGGCTCCGTTGCCGTCGACCGCCGCGGACGGCTGCCGGGGCGGGGCGCGTACGTGCACCCCGACCGGGCGTGCGTCGACCTCGCGGAGCGCCGCAAGGCGTTCCCGCGGGCGTTGCGAACGGGACCCCTCGACCTCTCGCCGCTGTTCACCGAACTGCTCGACCGACCGGAAATGAGCTGATCAAGAGATGACCTCGCGATGAGCGTCCGTAACCGATGAGCACGCCCATGTAGCACACAAACGAGGAGCAACGCGTGGCGAAGCGGGTCTACGAACTCGCCAAGGAGCTGGGCCTGGAGAGCAAGGCCCTCGTGTCCTGGTTGAAGGACAACGGAGAGTTCGTCCGTTCGGCGTCATCGACCGTGGAGATGCCGGTCGAACGCAAGGTCCGCGCGGCGTTCCCCGACGCGGCACCCGCCGCGGCCGCCCCGGCCAAGCCGAGGGCGGCGAAGCCCAAGACCTCCGACGGTGCCGTCGACGGCGCGGCCGCGGCCGCCGCCGCGGGCACCGTCACCCCGGTGAGCGACGGCGCGCCGGCCGGCGGCGACGTCGCCGCCGCG
>DASVPJ010000026.1:0-60509 GCA_036382875.1 Mycobacteriales bacterium | reverse complement strand
GATCTACTACGTCAACGACGTGCCGCACATCGGGCACGCGTACACGACGGTCGCCGGCGACGTCCTCACCCGCTGGCACCGCCAGCGCGGCGAGGAGGTGTGGTTCCTCACCGGGACCGACGAGCACGGCGAGAAGATCCTGACGGCCGCCGCCGAGCACGGCATGACGCCGCAGGAGTGGACTGACCACATGGTGTCCACGGCGTGGCTGCCCGCCCTGAAGACGATCGACGTCGCCAACGACGACTTCATCCGTACGACCGAGCCCCGGCACGAGGAGCGCGTCCGCGACTTCTGGATCGCGCTGCGCGAGAAGGGCGAGGTCTACAGCGGCACGTACACCGGGCCGTACTGCGTCGCCTGCGAGGAGTTCAAGCAGCCGTCGGAGGTCGTGGACGGCAACTGCCCGGTCCATGGCCGCCCGGTCAAGGAGATCAGCGAGGAGAACTACTTCTTCCCGCTCTCCCGCTACGCCGACCGCCTCCTCGCGCACTACGAGGAGAACCCGTCCTTCGTCGAGCCGGAGTCGGCGCGCAACGAGGTCGTGTCGTTCGTGAAGGGCGGGCTCCAGGACATCTCGATGAGCCGCTCGTCGTTCGACTGGGGCATCAAGGTGCCGTGGGACGACAAGCACGTCATCTACGTCTGGATCGACGCGCTCCAGAACTACCTCAACGCCACGGGCTGGCCGTCGCCGGGGTGGGAGGATCGGTGGCCCGCCGACGTCCATCTCGTCGGCAAGGACATCCTGCGGTTCCACGCCGTCATCTGGCCGGCCATGCTGATGGCGGCCGGGCTGCCGTTGCCGCGCAAGGTCTTCGCGAACGGCTGGCTGCTCGTCGGCGGCGAGAAGATGTCGAAGACCAAGCTCACCGGCATCCCGCCGTCGCAGATCACCGACGTCTTCGGCAGCGACGCGTACCGGTACTACTTCCTCCGCGCGATCCCGTTCGGGCAGGACGGGTCGTTCTCGTGGGAGGACATGCACGCGCGGTACAAGAGCGAGCTCGCGGACCAGTACGGCAACCTGGCCTCGCGCGTCACGTCGATGGTCGAGCGGTACCGCGGCGGCGTGCTGCCGGCGGCGGCGTCGCCGGTGTCGTTCGCGACGGCCGAGCGGGTCGCGGACGTCGACGCGCGGGTGTGCGCGCTCGACTTCCAGGGCGCGCTCGGCGGCATCTTCGACGTCGTGCGCGACGTCAACGGCTACATCACCGACACCAAGCCGTGGGAGCTCGCCAAGGCCGGCTCGGACGCGGAGCTGGACGACGTGCTGTGGTCGGCGGCGGAGGCGTTGCGCGTCGTCGCCGTGCTGCTCAACGCGTTCATGCCGAAGACGTCGGCGCTGCTCTGGGCCGCGCTCGGCGCGCCGGGCTCGCTCGCGGACGTCCGGATCGACGCGGTGCTCGACACGCCGCTCGCGCCGGGGACGCGGGTGACGAAGACCGAGCCGCTGTTCCCGCGGATCGAGGCCGAGTGACCCGCTACGAGCGCGAGGGGGAGGCGCCGCCCGCGCCGGAGCCGTTGCGGGTGGAGTGCGTCGACGCGCACTGCCACCTCGACCTGATGGGCGTGGGCGACGACCTCGACGAGGCGATGGCGCTGTCGGCGTCGGTCGGGGTGCCGCGGGTCGTGACGATCGGGATCGACGTCGAGACGTCGGCGCTGGCGGCGCGGCAGGCCGCCGTGCACCCGGGCGTGCTCGCCGCCGCGGCGATCCACCCGAACCACGCGTCGGAGGCCACCGACGAGGCGCTGCGGGCGATCGAGTCGCTCGCCGCGCTGGACCGGGTGCGCGCGATCGGCGAGACCGGCCTCGACTACTACCGGGACACCGCGCCGGTGGCGGACCAGCACCGGTCGTTCCGCGCGCACATCGCGATCGCGAAGGCGTCCGGGAAGGCGCTCGTCATCCACGACCGCGAGGCGCACGACGACGTGCTGCGGCTGCTGGCGGAGGAGGGGGCGCCGGAGCGGACGGTGTTCCACTGCTTCAGCGGCGACGCGGCGATGGCCCGGGTCTGCGCGGACCGGGGCTACTACCTGTCCTTTGCCGGCAACGTGACGTTCAAGAACGCCGGGCACCTGCGGGAGGCGGCGGCCGTCGCGCCGCTGGACCTGCTGCTGGTCGAGACGGACGCGCCGTTCCTCACGCCGATGCCGTACCGCGGGCGCCCGAACGCGCCGTACCTGATCCCCCTCACGGTCCGCGCCCTCGCGGAGGTGAAGGGCCTGACCGAGGACGAGGTAGCCGGCGCGGTGGCCGCCAACGCGGGGCGCGTCTTCGGCGCCTGGTAGCCGCGCCGGACCGCGCCCAGCGCCCGCGCCCGGCGCCCGCGCCCGGCGCCCGCGCCTGCCCCCGGCGCCAGGCCCCCGCCCGGCGTGAGCGTTTCCTGCAGCGAACGCGTGCCGTAGCACTTTCGCTGCAGGAAACGCTCACCGCGGGCGGGGGCGACGGCGGGGCTGGGCGGCGGGCGGGGTGGCGCGACGGTGATGTCCGTATGGCGGGAACGCTTGCAGGAGTAAGCGGCCCGCCCGGCGAACTTGGCCCTCAGTAGGACCTTCGGCGTGCCCGTGCGGTTGGACATTTCCGCGCAAACGCCGTTAGCGTCCACCGCTGATCGCCGGGGTGGGGAAGCCCCAGCGGCCGGATCCGCGAGGACCCTGGCCATGCTGCATGCCCCCTGCCCGGAACCTCCGAGCATCGGAGCACTGTGCGCAAGAGGCTGTTCCAGGGGCTGATCCTGTCCACCCTGCTCACGTCGGGCTACGTGTGGGTGTCCTTCGACAAGACCGTCTCGGTCGAGGTCGACGGGCAGCCGAGGGCGGTACGGACGTTCGCCAGGACGGTCGGGGGAGTCCTCGACCAGATCGGCGTGGAGCCCGGGCAGCACGACCTCGTCGCACCCGCCGCGAACGTTGACGTCAAGGACGGCTCGCGCGTCGTGTTCCGGCACGGCCGGCAGCTCACCCTCCGCCTCAACGGCGAGACGAAGAGCGTCTGGGTCACCGCGCTCTCGGTCGAGGAGGCGCTCCAGCAGCTCGCCATCCGCGACGCGTCCGGCGCCTGGCTGTCGGCGAGCCGTTCGCGCTCGATCCCGGTCGACGGCATGCACCTCGAGGTCCGCACGCCGGCCCGGGTCAACGTCGCGGTCGACGGCAAGGTCCGCACGATCACCACGACCGTCGCCACGGTCCGCGAGGCGTTGCTCCAGGCGAACGTCCGCCTCGCCGCCGCCGACAACGTGTCGGTCCCGCTGAACGTCCTCCCGCTCGACGGCCTCACGATCCGCGTCACCCGCATCCGCGCCGGCAAGGAGTCGCAGACGATCGCGATCCCGTTCGGTACGGTCCGCAAGCCGGACCCGCGGATGTGGCTCGGCGACACGCGCGTCGCGACCCGTGGCGTGCCCGGCGCGCGGCTGCGCGTGTGGGCACTGACCTACACCGACAAGCGGCTCACCGGCCGCAAGCTCACGACCGACAAGGTCGTGCGGCACCCGGTGACCGAGGTCGTGTACTACGGCACCCGCCGGCGCACCGTGGACGACCTGAACTGGCGGGCGCTCGCGCAGTGCGAGTCGGGCAACAACCCGCGCGCGGTCGGCGGCGGCGGCCTGTACCGCGGGCTGTACCAGTTCCGCATGTCCACCTGGTACTCCGTCGGCGGCACCGGCGACCCGATCAACGCGTCGCGCGAGGAGCAGACCTACCGCGCCAAGAAGCTGTACCTGCGCGCCGGCCGCTCCCCCTGGCCGTACTGCGGCCGGTTCCTGTAGCCGCGCTCCTCACGCCGGCCGAGGTCCGTGACCTCGCCGCGCGGCACGGCGTCCGCCCGACCAAGACGCTCGGCCAGAACTTCGTGGTCGACGGCAACACCGTCCGCCGCATCGTCCGGGCCGCCGCGCTGTCGCCGGACGACGTCGTGGTGGAAGTCGGCCCCGGGCTCGGCTCGCTGACGCTCGGGCTGCTCCCGGACGTCCGCCGCGTCGTCGCCGTCGAGATCGACCCGGTGCTCGCGGCCGCGTTGCCCGAGACCGCGGCGCGGGCCGGGGGCGACCTCGAGGTCGTCAACGCCGACGCGCTGCGGGTGGCCACGCTGCCCGGCCCGCCGCCGACCGCGCTCGTCGCGAACCTGCCGTACAACGTCGCCGTCCCCATCGTGCTCACGATGCTGGAACGCTTCCCGTCCCTGGCCCGCGGGCTCGTGATGGTGCAGCAGGAGGTCGCCGACCGGCTCACCGCCCCGCCCGGCTCGCGGGTCTACGGCATCCCGTCGGTGAAGCTCGCCTGGTACGCCACCGCGCGGCAGGCGGGCGCGGTGCCGCGCAGCGTGTTCTGGCCGGTGCCGAACGTCGACTCGGGGCTGGTGGCGTTCACCCGGCGCGAGCCGCCGCCGGGGTCGCGGGCGGAGGCGTTCCGGGTCATCGACGCGGCGTTCGCGCAGCGCCGCAAGACGCTGCGGGCGGCGCTCGCCGGGTGGGCCGGGTCGCCGGCCGCCGCCGAGGAGGCGTTGCGCCGCGCGGGCGTGGACCCCGGCCTGCGCGGGGAAGCCCTGTCCGTGGAGGAGTTCGCGAGGGTGGCGGGCACTAGGGTCTGAGGGCGATGACTCCTGCCGTCACCGTCCGCGTCCCGGGCAAGGTCAACCTGCATCTCGCCGTGGGCGCCCGGCGGGCCGACGGCTTCCACGACGTGACGACCGTCCTCCAGGCGGTGTCCCTCTACGACGACGTCATCGCCTCGCCCGGCGAGGGCGTCACGTGCACGGTGTCGGGCGAGGGCGCCGGCTCGCTCCCGCTCGACGCCACGAACCTCGCGGTCGCCGCCGCCACCCTGCTCGCCCGCGAGGCGGGCGTGCGCGAGGGCGTGCGGCTGCACCTCGTGAAGGGCATCCCGGTCGCCGGCGGCATGGCCGGCGGCTCGGCCGACGCGGCCGCCGCGCTCGTCGCGTGCGACGCGCTGTGGGGCACCAAGGTGCCGCGCGACGACCTCGAACGCCTCGCCGCGTCGCTGGGCAGCGACGTGCCGTTCGCGCTGCACGGCGGCTCCGCGCTGGGCGTCGGGCGGGGCGAGCAGGTCTCGCCGGTGCTGGCCCGCGGGCAGTTCCACTGGGTGTTCGCGCTGGCCGAGCGCGGCCTCGCCACGTCGGGCGTCTACGAGGAGCACGACCGCGGCGACCCGGTGCCCGAACGCCGCCCCGACGGCGTGCTCGCGGCGCTGCGGGCGAGCGACGTGGTCGCGCTGGGCCGGGCGCTGCACAACGACCTGCAGGCCGCCGCGCTGCGGCTGCGCCCGGCGCTGCGCCGCACGCTCGACGCCGGGGCCGAGCGCGGCGCGCTGGGCGCGGTCGTCAGCGGCAGCGGCCCCACCTGCGCGTTCCTCTGCGCGACCAAGTCCGACGCCGTCGCGCTCGCGGCGGGGCTGGCGGGCGCGGGGGTGTGCCGGGCGGTGCGGACGGCGTACGGGCCGGTCGGTGGCGCGCGGGTCGTCGAGCCGTGAGCAACCTGGTCAACGTCGAAGCGGCCGGCAAGACGTACGGCACCACGACCGTCCTCGACGACGTCTCGCTCGGCATCGGCGCCGAGGAGCGCATCGGCGTGGTGGGCCGCAACGGCGGCGGCAAGTCGACGCTGCTGCGCGTCCTGCTCCGCGCCGAGCCGCCGGACACCGGCCGGGTGACGCACACGTCGGGGCTGCGGGTCGGCTGGCTGCCGCAGCAGGTCGACCTGCCGCCGGAGGCGACGGTGCGCGACGTCGTCGTCGGCGCGGTGGCCGAGCACGAGTGGGCCGGCGACGCGCGGGTGCGCGCGGTGCTCGACGGGCTCGGCGTGCGGGAGCGCTTCGACGCGCCGGTCGGGCCGATGTCCGGTGGCGAGCGCCGCCGGGTCGCGCTGGCCGCGTTGCTGATCGGCGAGCACGACCTCGTGGTGCTGGACGAGCCGACCAACCACCTCGACGTCGAGGGCATCGCCTGGCTCGCCGCGCACCTCGCGGAGCGCCGCTGCGCGCAGCTCGTCGTGACGCACGACCGGTGGTTCCTCGACGCGGTGTGCACCGCGACGTGGGAGGTCGCGGACGCGCGGGTGCACCGGTACGAGGGCGGCTACAGCGCGTACGTGCTCGCCCGCGCCGAGCGCGAGCGGGTCGCCGCCGCGACGGAGGCGCGCCGGCAGAACCTGCTGCGCAAGGAGCTGGCCTGGCTGCGTCGCGGCCCGCCGGCCCGGACGTCGAAGCCGCGGTTCCGCATCGAGGCGGCGAACGCGCTCATCGCCGACGAGCCGCCGGCCCGCGACGCCACCGAGCTGGTGTCGTTCGCGACCGCGCGGCTCGGCAAGACGGTCGTGGACCTGGCCGACGCCGACGTCGCGGCCGGGCCGGTGACGTTGCTGGAACGCCTCACCTGGCACCTCGGCCCGGGCGACCGCGTCGGGATCGTCGGCGTGAACGGCTCCGGCAAGACGACGTTGCTGCGGGTCCTGGCCGGGACGCTGCCGCCCGCCGCGGGCACCGTCGTCATCGGCAAGACGGTGCGGACGGCGTACCTCGACCAGGAGGTGCGCGGGCTGCCGCCCTCCGGCCGGGTGCTCGAAGCGGCCGAGGAGATCGCGCGGCACGTCGACCTCGGGCGCGGCCGCACGCTGTCGGCGGCGCAGCTCCTCGAACGGTTCGGGTTCGAGCAGGGCAGGCAGTGGACGCCGGTCACCGACCTGTCGGGCGGCGAGCGGCGGCGGCTGCAGCTCCTGCGGCTGCTGATGACCGAGCCGAACCTGCTGCTCCTCGACGAGCCGACGAACGACCTCGACATCGAGACGCTCGCCGCGCTGGAGGACCTGCTGGACGGCTGGCCCGGCACGCTCGTCGTCGTCTCGCACGACCGGTACTTCCTCGAACGCACCACCGACCGCGTGCTCGCGCTGCTCGGCGACGGGACGTTGCGCGACCTGCCGGGCGGCGTCGACGAGTACCTCGCTCGCCTCGCGCCGGCCGTCGCGCCTGCCGACACCGCGAAGCGCGAGCGGGCGGGCGACACCCGCGCCGCGAAGAAGGAGCTCGTCCGCCTGGAGCGGCTGATGGAGAGGTACGAGCGCCAGGAGGCGAGGCTGCACGACGCGCTCGCCGCGTCCGCCACCGACTACGAGGCCGTCACCAAGCTCGACGCCGAGCTGCGCGAGGTGCAGGCGGCGAAGGCCGAGGTCGAGGAGCAGTGGCTGCTGCTGTCGGAGGAGGTCTCGTGACGTTCGCCCCCGGCGACGTCGTGGTGCACCGGCACCTGTGCGGCTACCGGTGCTGGCTGGGCCTGCCGGTGTACGTGGTCGAGGACACGGCCGAGCTGGTCGTGACGTACCTGCCGGAGGGGGCGGCGTTCCGCTACGTGCCGGGTGAGTGGCCGACGGCGACCGGGCGGCACCCGTGGCACCCCGGCACGGAGTGGCGCGGGCACGGGGTGCTGATGCTCCAGCGCCCCGGCGACCCGTACGGCGTGTGGGTGTTCTGGCGCGGGCCGGAGCGCGCGCACTCCTGCTGGTACCTCAACATCCACG
Organism: Mycobacteriales bacterium; assembly: GCA_036382875.1. Lineage (GTDB taxonomy): Bacteria > Actinomycetota > Actinomycetes > BP-191 > BP-191 > BP-191. The sequence continues at coordinate 52,968 of DASVPJ010000026.1, read as the reverse complement.
AGTGGTCCCGGGTGCCGGACGGGTTCGCGATCCGCGACCTCGAGCTCGACGTGGTGGTCCGGCCGGACGGCACGCACGAGTGGAAGGACAACGAGCACGTCGACACGCGCGTCGCGGAGGGCCGGTTCAGCGCGGCCGACGCCGCGCACGCCCGCGCGGTCGGGCGCGACCTGACCGCGATGCTCGACCGCGGCGAGCGCTGGTGGTCCGACAACTGGGCCGGGTGGGCGCCGCCGCCGGAATGGGGCCCGATGTCGCTGCCGCCCGGGTGGCGTCCGTAGCGGCGCGCTCGTGCCCGGTGGCGCGGTGCCGCAACGCCGCCGGCTCCGTTCGCGGCAGCATCCGGGCGTGGGGACGTCGCGGGGGATCACGTCGGGCGCGCTGGACGCGATCGGCTACGACGCCGACACGGCGGTGCTGACCGTGACGTTCGCCGACGGCAGGTCGTACGAGTACTACGGCGTGCCGCGCAGCCTCTACGAGCGCCTGCTCGCCGCGCAGCCGCACCCCTGGTCCGCGCTCGGTGCGGAGGTGCGGCGGCACCCGTACCGGCGCCTCTAGCTACTCGAACGACGGCCGCAGCGGGCCGAGCTTCAGCGCGACGTCGACCTCGCACACCGACGAGGCGCTCTCCGAGATGAGCGTCTCGCCGGCGCCGATGTACCCGGTGGCGGTGGCCACGGGTCAGGACTTGGGCTTCACCCGGAGCGTGGGCTTCTGCTCGAGCGTGCCGAGGCCGTTCCAGGCGAGGTTGACCAAGTGCGCCGCGACGTCGTCGCGCGACGGCTTGCGGGCGTCGAGCCACCACTGCCCGACGAGCGCGACCATGCCGACGAGGGCGTGCGAGTAGAGCGGGGCGAGCTTGGGGTTGTAGCCGCGCGCCTTGAACTGCGCGGCGAGGATGTGCTCGACCTGCGTGGCGATGTCGCCGATGACCGACGCGAACAGCCCCGTCGCCGAGGCGACCGGCGACTCGCGGACCAGGATGCGGAAGCCGTCGGTCTGCGTCTCGATGTACGCGAGCAGCGCGCCGGCGGCCTGTTCGAGCAGCACCCGCGGGTGGTCGCCTTCGAGGGCGCGCGTGATGTCGTCGATCAGCCGCTGCACCTCGCGGTCCTTGACGACCGCGTAGACGCCTTCCTTGGAGCCGAAGTGCTCGTAGACGATCGGCTTCGAGACGCCCGCGCGGTGCGCGATCTCCTCGATCGACGTCGCCTCGAACCCGCGCTCGGCGAACAGCTCCCGCGCCACGTCCAGCAGCTGCGCCCTGCGCTGCTGCCCGGTCATGCGTACGCGTTTGGTGCCCTCGTCGCTCACGCGGGCCACTGTGTCACGCGCGGACCTTGGCCAACCGCTCGGGGGTCGGCCAGCGCACGTCGTACGCCCAGCCCGCCTTCTCGAACAGCCAGATCAGCCGCGCCGTGGAGTCGAGCTGCCCGCGCTCGACCCCGTGCCGCGCCGCGGTCGGGTCGGCGTGGTGCAGGTTGTGCCACGACTCGCCCATGCTGATGATCGCGAGCGGCCAGAAGTTCGTGCTCTTGTCGCGCGTCTTGAACGGCCGGTTGCCGAACGTGTGGCACAGCGAGTTGATGCTCCACGTCACGTGGTGCAGCACGAACACCCGGACGAGCGAGCCCCAGAAGAACGCCGTCAGCATCCCGGACAGCGACTGCGTGAACGCGAGCCCGAGCAGCGCGGGGAGGATCAGCGACACGGCGACGAGCCGCGGGAACGCCCGGTGGACGCGGACGATGTCCGGGTCGGCGAGCAGGTCCGGCGCGTACTTCTCCAGCGACGTCTGCTCCGGGTCGAACAGCCAGCCGATGTGCGCGTGCCACAGGCCCTTGAGCTGCGCCGCGAAGCCCTCGCCGTACTCGTGCGGCGAGTGCGGGTCGCCGGGGCGGTCGCTGTACGCGTGGTGGCGCCGGTGGTCGGCGACCCAGCGGATGACCGGTCCCTCGATGGCCAGCGAGCCGGCGACCGCGAGGGCGATCTTCAGCGGCCGCTTGGCCTTGAACGACCCGTGCGTGAAGTAGCGGTGGAACCCCACCGTCACGCCGTGGCCGGCCACCGCGAGCATCGCGTACGCGATGAGCAGGTCGGTCCAGCCGAGGCCGTGCCCCCACAGCACGAACCCGCTCGCCAGCACCGCGAGGAACGGCACGACCACGAAGATGACGAGGGCGACCTGCTCCCACCGCTTCTTCGGCTCGGTCGGGATGACGGGAGCGGCGGGGCGTTCGGCGAGCACGGTCATGAGCTCAGCTTTCACAGACGGTGGAGGGGCTTTGCTACGCCACCGTAACCTACGCCACCGTAACCTGGCAACCCGCCGCCGTGGCTACGATGATCTGGCGTCGGTGGGGAGTGGTGTAATCGGCAGCACGGGGTCCTTTGGAGTCCTAAGTTCAGGTTCGAGTCCTGGCTCCCCAGCCACGCGACGCCGCGCGGGTAGACTGGCGCCCTTCCCACTGACCGCCGAGGAGCCTCGTGCCGCCGTCCGCCGTGCCTCCGGCCGCGGTCGTCGTGCTCGCGGCCGGCGAGGGCACGCGCATGCGCTCGGCGCTGCCGAAGGTCCTGCACCCCGTCTGCGGCCGCTCCCTGCTCGGCCACGTCCTCGACGCCGTCGCGCCGCTCGGCGCCGCGCACACGCTCGTCGTCGTCGGCCACGGCCGCGACGCCGTCACCGCGGCGCTGCCGCCCGGCGTCACCGCGGTGGTGCAGGAGGAGCAGCGCGGGACCGGGCACGCCGTCCGCGTCGCGCTGGACGCCGTTCCGGACCTCGACGGGACGGTCGTCGTGACGTACGGCGACATGCCGCTGCTGCCGACCGCGACGCTCGAACGCCTCGTCGCCGCGCACGACGGCGGCGCGACGGTGCTGACGGCGCGGTTCGCGGAGCCGTACGGCTACGGCCGGATCGTGCGCGACGCCGACGGCTACGTCGCCGCGATCGTCGAGGAGCGCGACGCGACCGACGAGCAGCGCGCGATCGACGAGGTCAACGGCGGCGTCTACGCGTTCGACGCGGCCGCGCTGCGCGGCGCGCTCGCCAAGCTGTCGACCGACAACGCGCAGGGCGAGGAGTACCTCACCGACGTCGTCGCGCTGATCGGCCGCGCGAAGCCGGTCGTCGGCACCGAGGAGGAGCTGGCCGGCGTCAACGACCGCGCGCAGCTCGCCGCCGTCGCGGCCGTGCTGCGCGACCGCGTCCTCGCCGGCCTGATGGCGAGCGGCGTCACGGTCGTGGACCCGGCGACCACCTGGGTCGACGCGACGGTGACGGTCGAGCCGGACGTGACGATCGAGCCGTTCACCCGGCTGCGCGGGACGACGCGCGTCGAGACCGGCGCCGTCGTCGGTCCGCACGCCGAGGTGGTCGACGCGGTGGTCGGGCCGGGCGCGACGGTGGGGCCGTTCGCCTACCTGCGCCCGGGCACGGTGCTCGGGCCGAAGGCCAAGGCGGGCACCTACGTCGAGATCAAGGCCAGCACGATCGGCGCCGGCAGCAAGGTGCCGCACCTGTCGTACGTCGGCGACGCCACGGTCGGCGAGCGGACGAACATCGGCGCGGCGACCGTGGTCGTCAACTACGACGGCCGCGAGAAGCACAAGACCGTCATCGGCGACGACGTGCGCATCGGCAGCGACACGATGCTCGTCGCGCCGGTCGAGGTCGGCGACGGCGCGTACACGGCGGCGGGGTCGGTCATCACGCGCGACGTCCCGCCGGGTGCGCTCGGGGTCGGCAGGGCGTACCAGCGCAACGTAGAAGGTTGGGTCGCCCGCAGGCGCGGCGCCACCACGGCAGAGGGAGCGGAGCAGTGACGGGCCTGGAGATCGCCGGCCACAAGACGTTGATGCTGTTCTCGGGGCGCGCGTACCCCGAGCTCGCGGAGGAGGTGGCGGAGCACCTCGGGTGCGCGCCGTCGCCGGTCGTGCTCTACGACTTCGCGAACGGCGAGACGTACTGCCGCTTCGAGGAGTCGGTGCGCGGCTGCGACGCGTTCGTGATCCAGAGCCACACCGCGCCGATCAACACGTGGGTGATGGAGCAGCTCGTCATGTGCGACGCGCTCAAGCGCGCGTCGGCGAAGCGCATCACGGTGGTGGCGCCGTTCTACCCGTACTCGCGGCAGGACAAGAAGACGCTGGCCCGCGAGCCGATCTCGGCCAAGCTGATGGCCGACCTCTACCGCGCGGCGGGCGCGAACCGGATCATCGCGATCGACCTGCACACCGCGCAGATCCAGGGCTTCCTCGACGCGCCGCTCGACCATCTGACGGCGTTGCCGCTGCTGTCCGACCACATCGCCAAGCGCGGCGACGTCGAGAACCTCACGATCGTCTCGCCGGACGCGGGCCGCGTGCGGGTCGCGGAGAAGTACACCGACCGGCTCGGCACGCCGCTGGCGATCATCCACAAGCGGCGCGACCCCAAGGTCGCGAACCAGGCCAAGGTCTTCAACGTCGTCGGCCAGGTCGAGGGCCGTACCTGCGTCCTGGTGGACGACATGATCGACACCGGCGGCACGATCGTGAAGGCGGCGGAGGCGCTGTTCGAGCAGGGCGCCGCGGACGTGCTCGTCGCGGCGACGCACGGCATCTTCTCCGGGCCCGCGGTGGACCGGCTGAAGAACAGCCGCATCAGCGAGGTCATCGTCACGAACACGTTGCCGATGACGCCGGACAAGCAGTTCGACAAGCTCACCGTGCTGTCGATCGCTCCGATCCTCGCGGCGGCGATCCGCGCGGTGTTCGACGACTCGACGGTCTCCGGCCTGTTCGACGGCACCAACTAGCGCGATCACGGGAGTGCGATGACGGGGGAGCGAGCGGCAGCGGGACACCGCAGGCTGAGGCGGAAAGACGGTGTGCATCCGGCTGGTCGCGCGGCGCCGCTCACCGTCGAGTCGTTGACGAAGACGCTCGGTGCGGCCGCGCTCGTCGCCTACGGGGTCGGGCTGATCGTCGTCAACGCGTACCTGCTGCGATACGAGGTCTCCGACTTCGGGCTGTTCCGCGCACGATTCGTCCTGACCGGGACGCTGTTCCTGTCTGCCGTCGCCGTGGCGACTGTGTGCCCCCTGACCGCTGCGATTATCTTGGTACTGACGTGGCGGTCGGAGTGGCTCCCCGTGGGGAGCCGGAAGATGTCGAACTTCGTTCGTATGGACTTCACGCTCGTTGCTGCCATGCTCGTGGCCGTCCCGTTCGCGGTCTTCCGGTACGCGCTCGGCCAGGCGGCGGCGGACAGCGCGTTCCTGTACTTCGGCGCCGCGACGCTCGGCGGCCTCGGTTCGCTCGGCGGTTTCATCCTGAAGGCGGGCGGCAAGCCGTCCTCCCGAGCGGCGCAGCGGTCTCCGGGACCGCGGCTGCCCGCCTGGACGAGCTTGCCCGTCCTCGGCCTGTTCTTCGTGCCATACCTGTTCCTGGTGATGTCGAGGTTTGCGACCGCCGTCTACCCGACCGTCGCGGAACAGCTCGGCGGCGCACGGCCCACCGATGTGACCTTGCTCGTCGAGCATGACGCGGTCGCGAGCGTCCGCGCGCTGGGCGTCCCCTTGGCTGAGGACGGTACGGCTCGCGTCCGGCTGCTGTTCCACGGCGAGGGGTTCTACGTCGTGGAGGGATCATTCGGGTCGGTCGTGCTGCGCGCGGACGCGGTGCTCGGCGTGGCGCGACCGGCGGGAATCTGATGCTGTCGATCGCGCCGATCCTCGCCGCGGCGATCCGCACGGTGTTCGACGGCACCAACTAACGGCGCAGGGCCGGTAAGTGTCCCGGACACTCCCCGGCCCTGCCAGCAAGCCTGTGTTCATTCCATACTTCGAACCAGCCAGTGCCCACAGACTATCGCGGCGAGGATGTGTAGTCGGCGTCCTCCTCGAATCCTTCGCGCTCGGCGATGCCTTCGAGCAGGTCGTCGTAGAGCAGTGCTACCTCTCGCCCGAGCCGCACGAGGTCGCTGTACCTGTCGGGAAGCCGCTCGATCTCACCCAGCCGGGTCAACAGCCCGTCCACCGCCGCCTGGTCGGCGGCGCCCAGGTAGTCCGACAGGTCGTCCAGGTTGTCGGACAGGTTGTTGGCCGTCGTCAAGGCCTGTCCCTTGAGCCTGCGCATCTGGTGCTTGCGCCGGCCGTCGACGGTCACCCGGACGGCGCCGATGCGGAACGCGCGGCGGCCGTACCCGTCCTCCAGCATGTAGGTCTCGAACTCGTCGAGTGAACGCCGGAAGAAGATGAGGGAACGCCGTGCGTCGTACCACGCGGCGCGGAAGTTTCGGCGTTCGGCGTGCTCGAGGTGTTGGCGCTGCCGTCGCGTCTCGAGGAATGCGGCACCACTCGCGAACGTCGAGAAGATCGCGATTCCGATCGAGAACGGGTCCGGATCGACGGCGCCCGCGTCACGGGCGATGTCTGCTGTCATGCGGCGGGACCTTACGCGCCGCGGAATTCACGCGCCGCCGTTGTCCACAGGCAGTTTCAGTCGGGGCAGAGGTGGTCCGACGCGCGGGAGCGGGCAAGGTTCCACGAGAGCCAGGAGTCGTCGCGCGGGGCCCGCACGCAGAGGCCGAGCCGCGCGAGCGAGGGCGCGGCGTCGGCGCTCAGCCCGGACAGGTACCTCGCGTCGACGCGACCCGTGGTGAGCGCGCGGTGCGCGATGAGCGCGTCGGGGTCGGCGACGTTCAGCCCGAGCAGCGTGACCGCCGCGACGGCCGCGGTCGCGCGCGGCAGCCAGCCGCCGCGCCACACCACCAGCGCGGCGCAGACGAGGAGCAGCAGCAGCGCGAGGCCGGCGATCACGGCGTGCACGAACAGCCGCAGCCGGGTGAGGCCGTAGACCGACTCGTACAGCGCCAGCCGCCGCCACGCCGACGCGAGCACCACGAACGCGAGCCCGCACAGCGGCCCGAGCGTGGCGCGCGCCACGAGGCGCTCGCGCGGATCGGTCAGTGACACGCGCGCGACGACGAACCCCATCAGCGCCAGCGTCAGCGCGACGACCGCGACGAGCTGGAAGAAGCCCTGGCGCGCGTACTCGGCGTACGTCAGCCCGCTCGTGCGCAGCACGTGCGCGCGCCCGCCGAACAGCACGGTGAGCTGCACGGCGACGAACGCCGCGTACAGCACGTCCAGCGCGACGAGCGGCAGCGCCCACTCGGCCCGCGCGCGGGCCGGCGCCGGGGGCAGGGCGGGCAGCCGGACGGGCCGCACCCGGGTCAGCACGCCCGCGCCGACGAGCGCGACCGCGAACGCGCCCACGACCAGCCGGGCGAGCAGCAGGTCCGCCGACAGGTCCGGTACCAGCCCGCCGAGCAGCGCCGCGAACGCCGGGTCGGCGCTCGCGAACAGCGCCCCGAACACGACGAGCAGCGCGGCCGCCAGCCCGGCGCCGCGCCACACGGGGCGCCGCCGCGGCGAGGCCGCGGCGCGGGAGGAGGAGCGGGCGAGCGGGCCGAGGACGTACGGCAGCGCCGGCTTCAGCCGCGCCCAGACGGTGAGCCCGGCGGCCGCGCACGCCTCCCAGGTGCGCGCCCCGGCGAGCACGATGGTGCCGAGCGCGGCGACCGCGACGAGGTCGAGCACGAGCAGCCACTCGGCCGCGCGCAGCACGACCATCGCCAGCAGCGCCAACAGCAGCGCCGTCAGCGCGACGTCCGACGGAGCGGGCCGGCGCCACACGCCGACCGCGACCGCGCCGGCGACGCCGAGCACCGCGAGGACGGTGCCGAGGCCGAACGCGTGCTCCGGGACCGCGAACGCCGCCAGCAGCCCGGCGGCCACCGCGGCGAGCGGCAGCGCGGCGGGCGGCGGCGGGTAGCTCGGCCGCTCGCGGCGCGGCGCGGTGCGCGGGGTGCGCGCGGCGGTCGCGGCCGGGGCCGGGCCGAGGGCGTACGGGTCGGTGGTCATGGCGCCGCCTTCGGGAGCTCGACCACCATGCGGCAGCCGGTGGGGACGTTGGGCTCGGCGCGGATCGCGCCGCCGTGCAGGTCGACGATCCAGCGCGCGATGGCGAGGCCGAGCCCGGTCCCGCCGGACGAGTCGGAGTCGACGCGGTGGAACCGGTCGAACACCCGCGCCGCCTCCTCCTCCGGGATGCCGGGCCCGTCGTCGCGCACCTCGACCACGACCGAGTCGCCGCCGTCGGCGGCGGCCACCACGACCTCGCCGCGGGTGTGCCGCAACGCGTTGTCGACGAGGTTCGTGACGACCTGGTGCACCCGCTCGGCGTCGCCGGTGACGGCGAGGCCGTCCGGCGCCTCCACGCGCACCGCGACGTCCGCGCCGGACAGGTGGCGGCGCGCGTAGCGGGCGTCGTCGCAGACGCGTTCGAGGAACGGCCGCGCCGCGAACGTCGTCACGTGCAGCGGCACCGCGCCGGACTCCAGCCGCGACAGGTCGAGGAGCTGCGTGACGAGCCGCCCGAGCCGCTGGGTCTGGCGCAGCATCGACGCCAGGGTCTCCGGGTCCGGCTCGCCGACGCCGTCGACCAGGTTCTCGAGCACGGCCTGCAACGCGCTGATCGGCGTGCGGAGCTCGTGGCTGACGTTCGCGATCAGGTCGCGGCGCATCGCGTCCACGTCCGCGAGGTCGGCGGCCATCGTGTTGAACGCCCGCGCCAGCTCGCCGACCTCGTCGCGCGACGTGGCGCGCACGCGGCGGCTGTAGTCGCCGCGCGCCATCGCCTTCGCCGCCGCGGCCATCTCGCGCAACGGCGACGTCATGCCGCGGGCGAGCACCTGCACCATGAGCATCGCGAGCGCGAGCGAGAGGGCGTAGCGCTGCGGCCGGCTCAGCCCGGTGACGATGCCGGCGTAGAGCGTCGCGAGGACCACGACGACGGCGGCGAAGATGACCGTGCCGAGCTTGAGCTTGATGGACGGCAGCCGGTCCAACGGCCTCATCGCGGCGCCTCCACGGAGTAGCCGACGCCGTGCACCGTGCGGATCAGCGACCCGCCGAGCTTGCGGCGCAGCGCCGCGACGTGCGCGTCGACGGTGCGCAGCCCGGCCGGGTCGGCGTAGCCCCACACCTGCGACAGGAGCTGCTCGCGGCTGAACACCACGCCCGGCCGCGCGGCGAGGTGCAGCAGCAGGTCGAACTCCGTCGGCGTCAGGTGCACCTCCTCGCCGTCCCTGCGCACCCGCCGGGTCGCGGGCTCCACGACGACGGAGCCGGCGCGCACCGTCGCGGCGCCGTCCGGCGCGCGCGTGGCGCGGCGCAGGATCGCCTCGATCCGGGCGACCAGCTCGCGCGGGCTGAACGGCTTCGTGAGGTAGTCGTCGGCGCCCGACCCGAGGCCGAGCAGCACGTCCGCCTCGCTGTCCCGCGCGGTGAGCATCAGCACGGGCACCGGGCGGTCGCGCTGGATCAGCCGGCACACCTCGATGCCGTCGAGCCCGGGCAGCATCACGTCGAGCACGACGAGGTCCGGCTCGATCCGCTGGACCAGCGCGACGCCGCTCGGGCCGTCGGCGGCGACCTCGACCCGGAAGCCCTCGGCGCGCAGCCGCGCGGCGACGGCCGAGGCGATGGTCTCCTCGTCCTCGATCACCGCGACGACGCGCTCGGTCATGTCACCCGAGTCTAGGAACGCCGCGTTGGCGTTTCGTGCGCGCGATGTGCGGATCCTGTGAAGGTCCGGGCCCCGCTACAGCACGCAGAAGAAGCCGTACGCCTTCTTCAGGTCCTTCGGCAGCGGCGCGTCGGCGAACCGGTCGCGGACGTACGTCGCCGCCCCGCCCCACGTCGCGAAGCCCGCGGCCGGCCGCCTGATGACCGGGTCCTTCCTGGAGTACCGCGACGGCGCCGAGTTGCCCTCGACGAACGCCGCCTGCGCGACCTCGTTGGCCCCCTTGCCGGTGTACTTGAGGACGAACAGGCCGAGGTCGATGTCGACCACGTAGACCAGGCCGTTCTGCACGACGGGGTACGACCACATCGAGCCGGTCCACCGCTCTCCGGTGCGGAAGTACAGGCGGGTGTCTCGGTAGTCCGGCTCGAACGTCGGCTTCGGCACGAACGCCCCCGCCTCGGCCGGCTTCGTCGGCTCGCTGATGTCCACGGCGCGCAGGCCGCCGCCGTACCAGGGCACGAGCGCGACGTTCGGGAAGACCGTCTGGTTGTGCGAGGTGAACGTGCCGTTCAGCTCGCGCGAGCGGGAGCAGTCGTTCTCCTGCAGCCTGTACTCCGCGCCGGGGACGAGCTGCGGCGCGTTCTCGACCGAGAGGTCGGCCATCCGCAGCCAGCCGAACGGGCAGCCGGACGTCGCGACGCCCGGCGTGAAGACGCCCGCGTAGCCCTCCTGGACGAGCACGGCGTACGGCTTGCCTGGGACCTTGACGCCGCCGTGCACGTTGCCGAGGTACGTCGCGGGCGCGCCGATCGGGACGACCGCGCCGGGCGAGCCCATCGCGAGCGTCGTGGTGTCGGCGACGTACATGCCGTAGTCCCACGTGCCCATGTACGCGCGGGTGCCGTCGTCGCTCACGGACAGCGAGTGCAGGTAGCCGCCGGACGAGTCGAGCGCGTTGAGCGGCCGGGCGTTGTCCAGGCCGGTGTCGAAGACGGCGGCGAGGGACGGCGCCTTCGGGTCGGTGAGGTCGTAGACCACGAGGTCCGGCGTGTAGATCGTGAACGTCACGTACGCCAGCGCGCGGCCGGGCTTCTTCGGGTCCTTCCAGAGGAAGAACTCGTGCGGCGAGCGCGGCCCGAAGTCCACGGTCGACAGCAGCGCCGGCTTGGCGCAGTTGCGGATGTCGTAGAGGTGCAGGTAGTTGCCCTCGGTCGAGCCGATGCCGTTGAGCGAGTACGTCATCACGACGAGCAGGCCGAGGCCCGCGTCGGCGCGCAGCTCGCGCTGCGTCGAGTCCTTGACCGCCGGGATCGTGCCGACCTGGCGCGGCTTCGCCGGGTTGCGCACGTCCACGATCGCGACGCCGCCCCGGTCGCCGCGGTCGCCCACGTAGACGCAGTTGCCGGCGACGGCGATCGGGGAGTTCATGCCCCGGTTGCCGAGCATGGTGTGACCCACGAGACGGAAGTTGCTGGCGGTGCCGTACCTGGACGGCAACGGCCCCGCGGCGGCGTGCGAGGGGACGGCGACGGACGCGCCGACCGCGAGAGCGGTGACGCAGGCGAGCAACGAGCGCATGGCGGACCTCCGGCGGGCTTCAGGGGGCAGTTCGTCGGAGGAGGCCGGTTTCCTCTAGACTTCCCGCTTTGGCGCGGGTCCCAGCCGCGCGCGAATCCACTGACGTAGCAGCAAGGAGCATTTGCCGTGTCCGAGGTCCGCATCGCCGCCGAACCGCGCACCGAGTTCGGCAAGGGTGGCGCGCGCCGCACCCGCCGGTCCGGCAAGGTGCCCGCCGTGCTCTACGGGCACGGCTCGGACGTGCGCCACATCTCGCTCGACGCGCGCGAGCTGATGCACGCGTTCAAGAGCGAGGGCGGCGCCAACGTCCTCCTCTCGCTCGACCTGCCCGACGGCCGCGAGCTCGCGCTGCCGCGCCAGGTCCAGCGCGACCCGCTGCGCGGCGACCTGACGCACGTGGACCTGCTCCTGGTCCGGCGCGGCGAGAAGGTCGCCGTCGACGTGCCGATCGTGCTCGTCGGCGAGGCGCCCGCGGCGAAGTCCGGCGGCGCGCTCGACCAGCAGGCGACGTTCCTCCACGTCGAGGCCGAGGCCACGCACATCCCGACCGAGTTCGAGGTCGACATCTCCGGCCTCACCGAGATCGGCGGCCACGGCATCCTCGCGTCCGACGTCCCGCTCCCCGAGGGCGTGACGCTGCTCGGCGACCCCGAGGGCATCGTCGTGCACGTCGTCGGCGTGTCCGAGGAGCCGGAGACGCAGGAGGAGATCGACCAGGCGCAGGAGGAGGACACCTCCGCAGGCACCGGCGAGGCCGCCGAGGGCGCCGCGCCGGAGACTCCCGCCGAGTAGGCCGTGGGCGAGGGCCCTGCGCTGGTCGTCGGGCTCGGCAACCCGGGACCGCGCTACGCCGGCAACCGGCACAACGTCGGCTTCATGGTGCTCGACGAGCTCGCCCGTCGGGTGGGCGGGTCGTTCAAGGCGCACCGCGGCCGCGCCGACGTGGTCGAGACGCGGCTCGGCGAGCGGCGCGCGATCCTGGCGAAGCCGAAGTGCTACATGAACCTCTCCGGCGGCCCCGTCGCGTCGCTGCGCGACTTCTTCAAGGTGCCGCCGGCCGACATCGTCGTCGTGCACGACGAGCTCGACATCCCGTACGGCACGCTGCGGCTCAAGCTCGGCGGCGGCGACAACGGCCACAACGGCCTCAAGTCGATCACCCAGTCGATCGGCAGCCGCGAGTACCACCGGGTGCGCTTCGGCATCGGCCGCCCGCCGGGGCGCCAGGACCCCGCCGACTTCGTCCTGAACGACTTCTCGGGCGCGGAGCGCAAGGAGCTGCCGTTCCACGTCGACCGCACGGCGGACGCCGTCGAGGCGCTGCTGGCGAAGGGGCTCGCGATGGCGCAGAACGAGTTCCACGGCTCCGGCGAGGCCTAGCCGCCGATGGGGAGCTGGGCGAGCGGCGACGCGTACGACCCGTACATCGGGCGGTGGAGCCGCCTGGTCGCGCCGGAGTTCCTGCGGTGGCTCGACGCGCCCCCCGGCGGGCGGTGGCTCGACGTCGGCTGCGGCACCGGCGCGCTGTCGGAGGCGATCCTGCGCGAGGCGGCTCCCGCGTCGGTCACGGGCGTCGACCCGTCGGCGGCGTTCGTCGCGCGGGCGGCGGAGCGGGTGCCGGGCGCGACGTTCCGGGTGGGCGACGCCGCCGCCACCGGCGCCGACGACGACTCGGTCGACGTCGTGGCGAGCGCGCTCGTCCTCAACTTCGTGCCGGACCTGCCGGCCGCGCTGGACGAGCTCGAACGCGTGCTGCGGCCCGGCGGTCTCGTCGCCGCGTACGTGTGGGACTACGCCGAGGGGATGGGGCTGATCCGGCACTTCTTCGACGCGGCCGCCGAGCTGGACCCGGCCGTGCGCGAGATCGACGAGGCGACGGTGTTCCCGCTCTGCCGGCCCGCCGCGCTGCGGGAGGCGTTCGCGCGCTTCGCGGACGTGGCGGTCGGCGAGGTCACGGTGCCGACGGTGTTCCGCGACTTCGACGACTACTGGACGCCGTTCCTCGCGGGCGGCGCGCCGGCGCCCGAGTACGCCGTGTCGCTTGACGAGGAGCGCCGCGCGGCGCTGCGCGAGCGGCTGCGCGCCCGGCTGCCGGTCCGGCCCGACGGGTCGATCCCGCTCACCGCGCGGGCCTGGACCGTACGCGGCCGAACCCGCTGACGTAGGCTCGACCCCGACCCCCCGGCACTCCGCCGCAGCGGGGCTTTCGTCGTGAGAGGACGCCGTGGCCGTACCCGGGATCGTCGAGCTGCTCCGCGCCGAGCCGGCCCTCGCGGGCGCGGCCGGGCGGGCCGGGACGCCCGACGTCGCCGTCACGGCGCCGGCGCCGCTGCGGCCGTTCGCGATCGCCGCGCTGGCGCGCGGCACGGAGCGCACGCTGCTCGCCGTCACCGCCACCGGCCGCGAGGCGGAGGACCTGACGGCGGCGCTGCGCTGCCTGCTGCCGCCGGAGTCGGTCGCGGAGTTCCCGGCGTGGGAGACGCTGCCGCACGAACGCCTCTCGCCGCGCGCCGACACGGTCGGCCGCCGGATCGCGGTGCTGCGGCGGCTCGCGCACCCCGGCGACGAGGGGCCGCTCAAGGTCGTCGTCGCGCCGGTCCGCTCGGTGCTCCAGCCGCAGGTGAAGGCGCTCGGCGACCTGCCGCCGCTCACCGTCGCGAAGGGCGACACGGTCGAGCTCGACCGCATGGTCGAACGCCTCGTCGGCTACTGCTACGCCCGCGTGGACCTGGTCGAGAAGCGCGGCGAGTTCGCGGTGCGCGGCGGCATCCTCGACGTGTTCCCGCCGACCGAGGAGCACCCGGTCCGGGTCGAGCTGTGGGGCGACGAGGTCGAGGACGTCCGCTACTTCGCGGCCGGCACGCAACGCAGCCTCGGCGAGGCGGACCACGGGCTGTGGGCGCCGCCGTGCCGCGAGCTGCTGCTCACCGACGACGTCCGGGCGCGGGCGCGCGCGCTGAGCGACGAGCACCCGGAGCTGGTCGAGATGCTCGACAAGCTCGCCGACGGCACGCCCGTCGAGGGCATGGAGGCGCTCGCGCCGGTGCTGGTGGACGACCTCGTGCTGCTGGTCGAGGAGCTGCCGGCTGGCGCGCACGTGGTGGTCTGCGACCCCGAGCGCGTGCGCTCCCGCGCGGCCGAGCTGACCCGGACGAGCGAGGAGTTCCTGGAGGCGTCGTGGGCCGCGGCGGCCGGCGGCGGCGCGGCGCCGGTGGACCTCGGCGCGGCGGCGTACCGCGACGTCGAGACGGTCCGCGAGACGGCGCTCGCCCAGGGCGTGCCGTGGTGGTCGCTGTCGCCGTTCGCGGCCGACGAGGACGCGGAGAACGTCGTCGACGCCCGCGCGCACGAGCCGTACGTCGGCGACATGGAGAAGCTCGTCGCGGACGCCCGCGAGTGGGCGCGCGACGGGTGGCGCGTGGTGTTCGTGACCGAGGGGCACGGCCCCGCCGAACGCCTCGCGGAGGTGCTCAGGGAGCACGACCTCGGCGTCCGTGTGGAGCCGGACCTGACGGCGCCGCCGGAGCCCGGCATCACGGTGTCCAACGCCGTCCTCGACACCGGCTTCGTGGCGCCGGGGCTCAAGCTGACGGTCGTCACCGAGACCGACTTCGCGGGCCAGCGCAGCGCGACCAAGGACATGCGGCGGATGCCGAGCCGGCGGCGCAACGCGGTCGACCTGCTGACGCTCAAGCCCGGCGACTACGTCGTGCACGAGCAGCACGGCGTCGGCCGCTACGTGCAGATGGAGAAGCGCACCGTCAACGGCGGCGAGCGCGAGTACCTCGTGCTGGAGTACGCGAAGGGCGACCAGCTCCGCGTGCCGACCGACTCCCTCGACCTGGTGACGCGCTACGTCGGCGGCGAGGCGCCGACGCTGCACCGCATCGGCGGCTCGGACTGGGCGAAGGCGAAGGGCCGGGCGCGCAAGGCGGTCCGGGAGATCGCCGCCGAGCTGATCCGCCTCTACTCCGCGCGGATGGCGAGCCCGGGCCACCAGTACGGGCCGGACACGCCGTGGCAGCGCGAGCTGGAGGACGCGTTCCCGTACCACGAGACGCCGGACCAGCTCGCCGCCATCAACGAGGTCAAGGCCGACATGGAGTCGCCGGTCCCGATGGACCGGGTCATCTGCGGCGACGTCGGCTACGGCAAGACCGAGATCGCGGTCCGCGCGGCGTTCAAGGCCGTCATGGACGGCAAGCAGGTCGCGGTGCTCGTGCCGACGACGCTGCTCGCGCAGCAGCACTTCCAGACGTTCTCCGAGCGCTTCGCGCAGTTCCCCGTCTCGGTGAAGGCGGTGTCCCGCTTCAACACCCAGAAGGAGCAGGACGCGATCCTCGAAGGCGTCACGAACGGCGAGGTCGACGTGGTGATCGGCACGCACCGCCTGCTGTCGAGCGGCACGAAGTTCAAGGACCTCGGGCTCGTCGTGGTGGACGAGGAGCAGCGGTTCGGCGTCGAGCACAAGGAGTACCTCAAGCGCCTGCGCACCAGCGTGGACGTGCTGACGATGTCGGCCACGCCGATCCCGCGCACGCTCGAGATGAGCATCACCGGCATCCGCGAGCTGTCCACGATCGACACCCCGCCGGAGGAACGCCACCCGGTGCTGACGTTCGTCGGGGCGTACGACGAGCGGCAGATCGCCGCCGCGATCCGCCGCGAGCTGCTGCGCGAGGGCCAGGTCTTCTACGTGCACAACCGCGTGCAGTCGATCGAGAAGGCGGGCCAGCGGCTGCGCGAGCTGGTGCCGGAGGCGCGCATCCGCACGGCGCACGGGCAGATGAACGAGGACGCGCTCGAACACGTGATGGTGGAGTTCTGGGAGAAGGAGTTCGACGTCCTCGTCTGCACGACGATCGTCGAGTCCGGCCTGGACATCGCGAACGCCAACACGCTGATCGTCGAGCGGGCCGACGCGCTCGGCCTGAGCCAGCTCCACCAGCTCCGCGGCCGGGTCGGCCGCGGCCGCGAGCGCGCGTACGCGTACTTCCTCTACCCGCCGGAGAAGCCGCTGACGGAGACGGCGTACGACCGGCTGCAGACGATCGCGCAGAACGCCGAGCTCGGCGCCGGCATGGCGGTGGCGTTGAAGGACCTGGAGATCCGCGGCGCGGGCAACCTGCTCGGCGGCGAGCAGAGCGGCCACATCGCGGCGGTCGGCTTCGACCTCTACGTGCGGCTCGTCGGCGAGGCCGTCGCGGAGTTCAAGGGGGAGAAGCGCGAGGAGGAGGCCGAGGTCAAGGTCAACCTCCCGGTCGACGCGGCGCTGCCGCACTCGTACGTCCCGGAGGAGCGGCTGCGCATCCAGGCGTACGGCCGCATCGCGGCGGCGCACGACGCCGACGCGCTCGCGCAGGTGCGCGAGGAGCTGGCCGACCGCTACGGCCCGCTGCCCGCGCAGGTGGAGAACCTGATGGCCGTGGCGGCGTTCCGCAACAAGGCGCGGGCACTCGGCATCACCGAGGTGTCGGTGCAGGGCAACGCCGTGCGGTTCGCGCCGTGGGAGCTGCCGGAGAGCAGGCAGCTCCGCCTCCAGCGGCTCTACAAGGGCTCGATCGTGAAGCAGGCCGTGCGCACCGTCTTGGTGCCGAAGCCCGACGTCCGTGACACTGACCTCCTCGCGTGGTGCACCGACGTGCTCGACGCCGTTCTCGACCAGCCGGTACCGGAAGGGGCCACCTCGTGACCCGCACGCTCGCCCGTCTCTGCGCCGTCGCCGCCGCGGCCTCCGTGCTCGCCGGCTGCGGCGGCACCGGTGTCGGCGTCGCCGCCCGCCTCGGCGACGAGCGCATCACGACCGAGACCGTGACGACCCGCGTGGAGCGCGGGCTGTCCAGCCCGGCCGCGCGCCGGGTGGACCCGGTCGAGCTGCAGCGCAACTGGCTGAGCCAGCTCCTCAAGCTGCGGCTGTACCGCGAGGCCGCGCGCCGGCTCGGCGCGCTGCCGTCGGACACCGAGCTCAAGGCGATGATCGACCGCTACGTCCTCACCCAGGGCGGCCGCGAGGCGATGCAGCAGCAGTACCAGTCGGTGGGCGTGGACCCGCGCGACCTCGACCTGATCAACGAGACGACCGTCATGTACGAGCTCGTCGGCGACGCGCTCGTTCGCGACGTGCCGACCGAGGAGGCGGCGCTGCGCAAGGAGTACGCGCGGCTGCTGCCCGAGCTCGACCAGGCGCACATCGCGCACATCAAGGTGAAGGACCAGGCGACGGCGGACCGGATCGCGGCGCAGGTCCGCGCGGGCGGCGACTTCGCGAAGCTCGCCGAGCAGTCCATCGACGTCGCGACCGCGACGAAGGGCGGCGACCTCGGCGCGATCGGCAACGGCCCGGGCCGGTTCGAGAAGGTGCTCGTCGAGGCGGTCTTCAAGGCCTCGACCGGGGCGGTCCTCGGCCCGATCCGGGTGCGGGACGGGTTCGAGATCGTCAAGGTCATCGAGCGGCAGACGATCTCGTTTCCGGAGGCGCGCGACCTGCTGCGGCGCAACCTCGTGGGCGAGGAGCGCGAGAAGCGGCGGTCGGAGTACCTCCGCACGCTGCTCGCCGACCTGGGCATGTCGGTGAGCCCGCGCTACGGCCACTGGGACGAGAAGGAGTTCCGGGTGACCGAGGGCGGCGACGCGCTGTCCTCGCCGATGGCCACCGCCGGCGCCGCGCCGTGACGGAGGCGCCGATGGACCGCCTCGTCCTCGTCGCCAACACGCACCGCGTCGCCCCCGGCCTGCTCTCCTGGCCGGCCTGGGAGGAGCTGCGCAACGGCGACGTCTGCTGCGCCGACGCGGAGCACCCGCAGCTCCCGTTCCTCGAGGCGGCCGGCGTCGAGGTGACCGTGCTGCGGCCGGACGACGGCCCGCAGGGCCTGCGGGTGTCGTACCTGCTGGGCGGCGGCGACCCGGCCGCGGCGGCGCTCGCGCACCAGTTCCGCGAGCGCGCGCGCGGCGGCCGTACCGCGGTGTGGCTGGCGAGCGGCGGCGGTGACCCGGCGTTCGTCCGGGCGCTCGGCGACCTCGTGGCGCGCGAGGGCGGCGTCGAGATGGAGGTCGTCTACGGCTCGTACGACATGCCGGGCGCGCGGCTGCTCGACCTCGTCGCGACGATGGACCGGCTGCGCTCGCCCGGCGGCTGCCCGTGGGACGCCGAGCAGACGCACGAGTCGCTGGCGCCGTACCTGGTCGAGGAGACGTACGAGGCGCTGGAGGCGATCGAGACCGGCGACCTGGACGCGCTGCGCGACGAGCTCGGCGACGTGCTGCTCCAGGTGGTGTTCCACGCCCGGGTCGCCCAGGAGCGCGAGGAGCACGCCTGGACGATCGACGACGTCGCCGGGCGGATCGTGGAGAAGCTCGTCCGCCGGCACCCGCACGTGTTCGGCGACGTGTCGGTCTCCGGCGCAGACGAGGTCGCGCGCAACTGGGACGAGATCAAGGCCGCCGAACGCTCCGAGTCCGGCGAGGGCGCGGGCGCGCTGCACGGCGTGCCGCTGGGGCAGCCGGCGACCTCGCTCGCCGCGAAGCTGCAGAAGCGCGCGACGAAGGCCGGGCTGCCGCCGGCGCTGCTGCCGTACGCCGACGACGCGCTGGCCGCGATCGAGCGCTCGGCGCCCGAGGAGCGCGGCGCGGCGGTCGGCCGGCTGCTGTTCGCCGTGGTCGCGCTGGCCCGCTCGCTCGACGTGGACCCGGAGGCCGCGCTGCGCGAGGTGGCGCGGGAGTTCCGCGAACGCTTCGAGGAGGTCGAGCGAACCGCCCTCGCGACGGGCGTCCCGCTGGCAGAGTGGGACGAGGCCGCGTGGCGCGAGGTGTGGGACGCCGCGGCGTTGCCTCCTGTGACGGGGGACTGACGGGCGAGGGAGAGCACCGTGCGCTTCACGAACAAGCAGGTCGTCACGATGGTGTGCGCGGTCGCCGCGGCGGTGGTGCTCGCGCCGGTCGGTGTCATGGCCGCGACGGGGCAGCTCGTCAACATCGTCGACCCGTCGTCGGCCGGGCGGGCCGTGCGCGTCACGTCCGACGGCGCGTTGCGGGTCGACGCGCGGTCCGGCGCGGTGCCGAACCCGCTGAACTTCGCGCCGGGCTACAAGACCGGGCTCGGCTTCCTGCCGGCCGCCGTGTTCAACGGGCCGGACCGGACGGCGATCACGCAGCTCACGTTCGCCACGGACGTCGGCAGCAACAGCTACCAGGGCTGGTCGTGGCGCGTCGAGGTCTACGCGATGCGGCGCACCGCCGGGACGGACGCCTGCTCGTTCACCTCGGGGAACTGGTCGAAGTCGCTCGTGCGCACGATCTCGGTGCCGGTCAACGACACCGTCGTGCTCGACCTGACCGGCTCGCCGGTGCTCCTGGTCCCGGCGACGGGGCAGCCGACCTGCCTGGGCGTGTACGTCATGCGCGAGGTCGGCGGCGGCAAGCTGTTCGTCGGCGGCAACGGCTACCGGTTCGCGCCGTAGGAGGGGCCGGTACGCGTTCTCCCGGACGCGCTCAGTAGGCTCGGGGGCGAACGGTCCCCGATCCCGAACGAGGTGCGTGTCCGTGGCGTCCATCGAAGCCGTCGCCGGCCGGGAGATCCTCGACTCCCGCGGCAACCCCACCGTCGAGGTCGAGGTCGCGCTGGACGACGGCACGATCGCGCGCGCGGCGGTGCCCAGCGGCGCCAGCACCGGCGCGTTCGAGGCGGTGGAGCTGCGCGACGGCGGCGACCGGTTCGGCGGCAAGGGCGTGGAGAACGCCGTGCGCGGCGTCGAGGAGGAGATCGCCGACGCGCTGCTCGGCATGGAGGCGAGCGAGCAGCGGCTCGTGGACCAGGCGCTGATCGACCTCGACGGCACGCCGGAGAAGAGCCGCCTCGGCGCCAACGCGATCCTCGGCGCGTCGCTCGCGGTCGCGAAGGCGGCGGCCGAGTCGAGCGGGCTGCCGCTGTTCCGCTACCTCGGCGGCCCGGTCGCGCACGTGCTGCCGGTGCCGATGCTGAACATCCTCAACGGCGGGGCCCACGCGGACACCAACGTCGACATCCAGGAGTTCATGGTCGCGCCGGTCGGGGCGGCCACGTTCCGCGAGGCGCTGCGCTGGGGCGCGGAGGTCTACCACTCGCTGAAGTCGGTGCTGAAGGCGCGCGGGCTGACCACGGCGATCGGCGACGAGGGCGGCTTCGCGCCCGACCTGCCGGCCAACCGCGACGCGCTCGACCTCATCGTCGAGGCGGTCGAGAAGGCCGGCTTCGTGCCCGGCCAGGACGTCGCGCTGGCGCTCGACGTGGCGGCGACGGAGTTCTACGAGGACGGCGCGTACCGGTTCGAGGGCGGCGCGAAGACGTCCACCGAGATGGCGACGTACTACGCCGGCCTCTGCGCGTCGTACCCGATCGTGTCGATCGAGGACCCGATGTCGGAGGAGGACTGGGACGGCTGGCGCGGCGTCACCGAGGAGCTCGGCACGACCGTGCAGCTCGTCGGCGACGACCTGTTCGTCACCAACCCGGCGCGGCTCGCGCGCGGCATCTCCGAGCGCTGCGCCAACGCGCTGCTCGTCAAGGTCAACCAGATCGGCACGCTCACCGAGACGCTCGACGCGGTCGCGCTGGCGCGCTCGGCGGGCTACGCCTCGATGATGAGCCACCGCTCGGGCGAGACGGAGGACACGACGATCGCCGACCTCGCGGTCGCGCTCGACTGCGGGCAGATCAAGACCGGCGCGCCCGCGCGGTCCGAGCGCGTGGCGAAGTACAACCAGCTCCTGCGCATCGAGGAGGAGCTGGACGACGCCGCGCGCTACGCGGGGCGGGCGGCGTTCCCGAGGTTCGAGGTCAAGGCGTAGGTGGCGTCCCGCCGCCCGTCGCGGAAGGCGGCGCCGCGCAAGGCCACGGCCGCGCGGCGCCCCGACCAGCGGCGCCGGACGACCGGCACCGCGCTGCCGAAGCCGCCGCCGCCCGGCGCGGCGCGCACCGCGGTGACGAGCCGCGCGGCGATCCTCGGTGTGGTGGTGATGGTGCTCGCGCTCGCGCTGACCGTGCCGCTGCGGCAGTACCTCGCGCAGCGCGGCAAGGTCGCGCGGCTGCGCGCGAAGCAGGAGCAGGCGCAGGCGCGGGTCGACGCGCTGGAGGCGCGCAAGCGGCAGCTCCAGGACCCGGCGTACGTCGAGCAGCTCGCCCGCGAGCGGCTGCACTTCGTGCGGCCGGGCGAGGTGCCGTACATCCTGCTGACCCCGACGCCGACGCCCGTGCCGTCGCGGCCGGGCGTGGCCGGCGGGCCCGGCGTCGGCGGGACCGGGCCGTGGTACTCGCGGCTGTGGGGCACCGTCGAGGCGGCCGGCACGGCGCCGCGCCGGACGCCGGGGGCCACCCCCGCCCCGACCCCGGCGCCGTCGCGATGACCGACGATGCCGACCGCGACGCGGTCGAGCGGCAGCTCGGCCGCCCGCCGCGCGGGCTGCGCGCGGTCGCGCACCGCTGCTCCTGCGGGCTGCCGGACGTCGTGGAGACCGAGCCGGTGCTGGAGGACGGGACGCCGTTCCCCACGCTGTACTACCTGACCTGCCCGCGCGCGGCGTCGGCCGTCGGCCGGCTGGAGGCCTCCGGCCTGATGAACGACATGACCGAGCGGCTGGCGACCGACGCCGACCTCGCGGCGGCGTACGCCCGGGCCTCCGAGGACTACCTCGCGCGGCGCGACGCGGTCCGGCCGCTGGAGGGCGACCCGACCGCCGGGGGTATGCCGGCCCGCGTGAAGTGCCTGCACGTGCTCGTGGCCCACGAGCTGGCCGCGCCGGGGACGAACCCGTTCGGCCGCGAGGCGCTGGACGCGCTCGGCGACTGGGGCGCGCGCGGGAGGTGCGTGTGACCAGGGTCGCGGCCGTCGACTGCGGCACCAACTCCATCCGCCTGCTGATCGCCGACGAGGCGAACGGCCGGCTGACCGACGTGGTCCGCGAGATGCGGATCGTCCGGCTCGGCCAGGACGTGGACCGCACCGGGACGCTCGCGCCGGAGGCGCTGGACCGGACGTTCGCCGCGCTGCGCGACTTCTCTGCTCTCATCGACCTGCACGGCGCCTCACGCGTCCGGATGGTCGCCACGTCGGCCACCCGCGACGCGTCGAACAGCGACGACTTCGTGCGGGGCTGCACCGCGATCCTCGCGGTCGCGCCCGAGGTGGTGTCCGGCGACGAGGAGGCGCGGCTGTCGTTCCGCGGCGCGACGTACGAGCTCAGCGGCGCGCCCGGTCCGTACGCCGTCGCCGACATCGGCGGCGGGTCCACCGAGATCGTCGTCGGCGCCGACGACGCCGAGCAGGCGGTCAGCGTCGACGTCGGGTGCGTGCGGCTCACCGAGCGCTGGCTGCGTTCGGACCCGCCGACCGCCGACGAGGTCGCCGGCGCGGTGGCCGACGTCGGGCGGGCGCTCGACGTCGTCGCGGCGTCCGTGGACGTCGGCAGCGCGCTGACGTTCGTCGGCATGTCGGGCAGCGTCACGACGGTGGCGGCGCTGGCGCTGGCGCTGGAGGAGTACGACCCCGAGGCGATCCACCTCACCCGGCTGTCCGCGGGCATCGTGGAGGACGTGACCGAACGCCTGCTGCGGCAGACCCGCGAGCAACGCGCGCGCAGCGGCGCGATGCACCCGGGCCGGGTCGACGTGATCGGCGCGGGCGCGCTGGTGCTGCGCGAGATCGTCCGCCGCTGGTCGCTGCGCGAGGTCGTGGTGAGCGAGCGCGACATCCTCGACGGCATCGCGCTCAGCCTGGTGTGAGGCGGTCGCGCGCCGCGGCCGCCGCGGCGGTCCTGGCGCTGGCCGGCGCGGCCCTCGTCGCGCGCTACGTGTGGCTCCCCGGGTACCGCCCGGCGCTGCGGGCCGGCGAGGAGCACGGCATCGACGTCTCTGCGCACCAGGGCGCGGTCGACTGGCGGCGGGTGCGGGCGGACGGGATCGCGTTCGCGTACCTGAAGGCGACCGAGGGCGGCGACCACACCGACCGGCGCTTCGCCGAGAACTGGGCCGGCGCGGCCGCGGCCGGGCTGCCGCGCGGCGCGTACCACTTCTTCACGCTGTGCCGCCCGGGCGCCGACCAGGCGCGTCACTTCCTCGCCGTGGCCGGCCGCGGCGAGCTGCCGCCTGCGGTGGACCTCGAGCTCGCCGGGAACTGCTCGGCGCGCCCGCCGCGCGAGGCGGTGGCGGCGGAGCTCGCGGCGTTCCTCGCGCTCGTGGAGCGGGCGACCGGCGAGCGCGTCGTGCTCTACCTCGGCGAGGACTGGCAGCGCGCGTACCCGGTCGACCGCGGCGGCCGCCCGCTGTGGCTGCGGCGGGTGCTGCGGCGCCCGTCCGGCGACTGGTCGCTGTGGCAGGTCGGCGGCTGGTCGCGCGTCGACGGCGTGGCCGGGCCGGTGGACCTCGACGTGCGGCGGGTCCGTTAGGGTGCGCGGCATGGGCGATCTGGTGACGTTCGCGAGCAACGGCGACACCGCCGAGGGCTACCTGGCGGTCCCCGAGAGCGGGAGCGGTCCCGGCGTCGTCGTCATCCAGGAGTGGTGGGGCCTGGTGCCGCATATCAAGGAGGTCGCCGAGCGGCTGGCGCGCAACGGCTTCGTCGCGCTGGCGCCGGACATCTACCACGGCGCCACGGCGAGCGAGCCGGACGAGGCGATGCGGCTGCTGATGGGCCTGGCGCTCGACCGCGCGGCCCGGGACATCGCGGGCGCGGCGGCGTACCTCAAGAGCCGCGACGAGGTGACCGGCGACGGCGTCGGCTGCCTGGGCTTCTGCATGGGCGGCAGCCTGGCGCTGTGGTCGGCCACGATCTCCGACGACATCGTCGCGACGGCCGGGTTCTACCCCGCGATCCCGTGGGAGAAGGTCAGCCCCGCCTGGTCGAACTACGCCGGCAAGGTCGCGATGCTGCACGCCTGCGAGGAGGACGGCGGCCCCGAGGCGCCCGGCATCCTCGCCGCGAAGGAGGGGATCGAGGCGGCCGGCGGCGAGTGCACGGTGTACGGCTACCCCGGCACGAAGCACGCGTTCTACAACGACTCACGGCCCGAGGTGCACGACCCCGAGGCGTCGGCACTGGCCCGCGAGCGCACGCTGGCGATGTTCCGCGAGCGGCTCGGGTAGTGCCCGCGGTCATCGAGGTCGCCGGCGCGCGGAAGACGTACCGGCGGTTCCGCAAGCCGCCGCAGCGGGCGGTCGACGGTCTGGACCTGGTGGTCGAGGCCGGCGGCGTGCACGGCTTCCTCGGCCCCAACGGCTCCGGCAAGACGACCACGATCCGCATGCTGCTCGGCCTGGTGCGGCCGGACGGCGGCGAGCTGCGGCTGCTCGGCCGGGACGTGCCCGAGGGGCTGCCCGAGTCGATCGCCGAGGTGGGCGCGCTGGTCGAGTCGCCGCTGTTCTTCCCGAACTTCTCCGGCCGGCTCAACCTCCAGCTCCTCGCCCGCGTCGCCGGCCTGCCGGACGAGCGGGTCGAGGAGGCGCTCGAACGCGTCGGGCTGCGCGACCGCGCGGGCGACCGCGTGAAGGCGTACTCGCTCGGCATGCGGCAGCGGCTCGGCATCGCGGCGGCGCTGATGAAGCGGCCACGGCTGCTGATCCTCGACGAGCCGTCGAACGGCCTGGACCCGGCCGGCATCCGCGAGGTGCGCGAGCTGCTGCGCCACCTCGGCGCGAGCGGCATCACGGTCTTCCTCTCGTCACACCTGCTCGGCGAGGTCGAGCAGGTGTGCGACACCGTCGACATCCTGGTGCGCGGCCGGCGCATCGCGAGCGGGTCGGTGAAGGACGTGCTCGCCGCGCGCGCCACCGGCGAGGTGCGGGTGCGCACCGCGGACCTCGCGGCGGCGCGGGAGACGCTGGCCGGGGCCGGGTTCGCGGTGACGGCGTTCGACGACCACCTCGTGGTGTCCGGCGCGGAGGACCCGGCGGCGATCACCAAGGCGCTCGCCGCGAGGCGCCAGTACGTCTCCGAGCTGACCCCGCTCACCGCCAACCTGGAGAGCGTGTTCCTGGAGCTGACCGAGGGCGGCGGGCTGTGACCGGGCTGCTGCGCGCGGAGGTGCGCCGGCTGCTGTCGCGGCGGCTGTTCCGGATCCTGGCGCTCGTGTTCCTCGGGCTGATGCTGCTCGTCCAGGTCGTCGGCGCGGTGAAGTCGCGCGAGGAGAGCGCGATGGAGCGGGCGGCGAACGCCGAGGCGCAGCACTTCTGTGCCGAGGCGCAGCAGCGCGGCGAGCTCGCGCCGGGGGAGAGCTGCGACGACTTCGTGCCGTACCACCCGCGCTACGAGACGCGGCGCGCGCTGCCCGGCGCGGTCGCCGCGGTGAGCGGCGCGACGATCGTGCTGGCGTTCGTCGCCGGCGCGAGCGGCGTCGGGGCGGACTGGTCCGCGGGCACGATGCAGGCGCTGCTGTTCTGGGAGCCGCGGCGGGGGCGGGTGATCCTCGCGAAGGCGGCGGCGCTCGTCGGCGTGGTGGTGGCGTTCGCGGTCGCCGCGCAGGCGCTGGCGTTCGGGACGACGTTCCTGGTGGCCGCGGCGCGCGGGACCAACGACGGGGCGACGTCCGGCTTCGTCATCTCGCAGGCGCTGGGGGCGGGGCGCGGTGTGCTGGTGGCGGTGTTCCTCGGGCTGCTCGGCTTCGCCATCGCGGGGCTCGCCCGGCACACCGGCGCCGCGCTCGGCGCGTCGTTCGTGTACCTCGTCGGCGAGCAGGTCATCGGGTCGGTGTTCGTCGGGTGGAACCGCTACCTGCTGACCCGCACGATCGCCGCGGCGCTGGCGAACGGCATCGACGTGCCGGCCGGACCGCCGCCGCGAGGCTCCCAGGAGTCGTTCGAGTCCCTGGTCTTTCACCTCACCGGACCGCGCGGCGCGCTGACGCTGGCCGTCTACGTCCTCATCGCGGTCGGCGCGTTCTACCTCGTCTTCGACCGGCGCGACGTCACCTGATGGCGGCGGTCCCGCCCGGCTCGGAGCACCCCGCCGAGGTGGCGTACCGGCACACGCCCGTCGCGTACGCCGCGGCCGACGTCGCCCGCCTCGCGCACTCGGCGGTGACCACCGACCACCTCGACGCGCGGGTGTCGGTCTGCCGGGCCTGCCCGCGGCTGGTCGAGTGGCGCGAGCGGGTGGCGAGCGAGCGGCGGGCGGCGTTCGCGGGGGAGACGTACTGGGGCCGCCCGGTGCCGTCGTGGGGCCCGCCGCGGGCGCGCATCGCGATCGTCGGGCTCGCGCCCGCCGCGCACGGCGGCAACCGCACCGGGCGCATCTTCACCGGCGACCGCTCCGGCGACTGGCTCTACGCCGCGCTGCACCGCGCCGGGCTCGCCGCGCGGCCGACGTCGACGCACGCCGGCGACGGCCAGCGGCTGCTCGGCGTGCGCATCGTGGCGGCCGTGCACTGCGCGCCGCCGGCGAACAAGCCGACGCCGGAGGAGCGCGACGCGTGCCGCCCGTGGCTCGAACGCGACCTGGCGCTGCTCGCGCCGACGCTGCGCGCGGTCGTGGTGCTGGGCGGGTTCGCGTGGACCGCGGCGTTCCCCGCGCTCGCCGCCGCCGGGTACCCGGCGCCGCGCGAGCGGAAGGCGTTCGGGCACGGCGTCGAGGTCGAGCTCGGCCGCACCGGGCCGGTGGTGCTCGGCTGCTACCACCCGAGCCAGCAGAACACGTTCACCGGCCGGCTCACCGAGCCGATGCTCGACGCCGTGCTCGCCAGGGCCGCCGAGATCGGGAGATAGTGCCCCGTCCGCACCCAGCGGCGGGACGGAGGTGACCCCCATGAAGCGCACCCTGCTGGGCCTCGCGGCCCTCGGCGCGGCGTTCGCGTTCGCCGCGCCCGCGTCGGCGCACGAGATCTGCCTGGTCGACTGGACAGACGCCTGCATCGTCGGCATCGACCCCGACAGCATCATCCGCACCGGCGGCTAGGCCGCCGCGGCCGCGACGCGGCGCGACGCGGGCTCGGCACCCGCGCGCACGCCGTTCGGACGTCGTGGCTCCACCCCCCGAACGCTCTCCGGCGGGGCCTCCACACCAGGAGGCCCCGCCGTTCGCGTTCGTCCGTTCCGGACGAGGCGGCGGCGCGGCACCGGCGCGAGAGTGCGGCTTCGCCGCGGCGGCGCGCGCCGGGCGGCGGGAAGGAGGTGGGGACGATGGGACGAGCGATCCTCGGGCTCGCGCTGGCGGTCGCCGCGCTCGGCGCGGGTCAGGCGTCGGCGCAGGCGGTGCGCACGTGCGGCATGACATACCAGCCGGAGTGCACGGTCTGCGTCGAGGTCGACGGTGACCGGGTCTGCCTGCCGGTCAACCCGGCGAGCTAGGCGTTTCGGGAAGACTGCGCGGTGTCCCGAGAGGAGGTGAGTGCATGAAGCGAGTCGTCCTCGGCCTCCTGGCCGCGGCGGCGCTGGCGCCCGTTCCGGCGTCGGCGGCCGTCCGTGTCGAGTCGTGCGGCATCACACCGCGCATCCCGTGTGGCGTCTGCTACACCGACGACGCGGGCGTGGAGACCTGCGTGGTCCCGCGCGAGCTGCTCTAGGCCCCGCGTCACCCCCCGCCGGGGTGCGGGCCCCGCGGCGATTCGGCCGCCGCGAGACAGGCCCGCTTCGGCCCCTGGCGCGACGAAGCCCGCTTCCGGCGGGGGCCCACCCGGGCTCCCGCCGGAGCCGCGTCTACCCTGGCGACCATGCCGCGCATCCTGGTCGTCGGCGGCGGCTACGTCGGCCTCTACTCGGCGTTGCGGCTGCAACGCCGCCTGCGCCGCGGCGAGGCGGAGGTCACGCTCGTCAGCCCGGAGCCGGTGATGACGTACCAGCCGTTCCTCCCCGAGGCGGCGGCCGGCAGCATCGAGCCCAGGCACGTCGTGGTGCCGTTGCGCCGCGTGCTGCGCCGCGTCTCGGTGGTGACCGGCAACGTCGTCTCGGTGTCGCACGCGGCCCGCGTCGCGCGCGTCGCGCCGGTCGGCGGCGAGGCGTACGACCTGCCGTACGACGTCCTCGTCATGGCGCCCGGGTCGGTGTCGCGGACGCTGCCGATCCCCGGGCTGGCGGAGACGGCGGTCGGGTTCAAGACCGTGGCCGAGGCGATCTGGCTGCGCAACCACGTGCTGGAGTGCCTCGACGTCGCCGCGTCCACGCGGGACCCGGCGGTGCGGGCGCGGGCGCTGACGTTCGTGTTCGTCGGCGCGGGCTACGCCGGCGTGGAGGCGTTCGCCGAGCTGGAGGACATGGCGCGCGAGGCGGTGCGCCGCTACTACCGCGAGCTGTCGTGGGACGAGACGCGGTGGGTGCTCGTCGAGGCGGCGCCGCGCATCCTCGGCGAGATCGGGCCGGGCATGGCCGGCTACACGCTGCGCCGGCTGCGCGCGCGGGGCATGGACGTGCGGCTGGAGACGCGGCTCGAGTCGTGCACCGGCGGGCACGTCGTGCTCTCGGACGGGACGGCGTTCGACGCGGGCACCGTCGTCTGGACGGCGGGCGTGAAGGCGCACCCGGTGCTGGCGGCGACCGACCTGCCGCTGGACCCGCGCGGGCGCGTGGTGGCCGCCGCCGACCTGTCGGTCGCCGAGGGCGCGTGGTCGGCCGGCGACTGCGCGGCGGTGCCCGACCTCACCCGGCCGGGCGAGACGTGCGGGCCGACCGCGCAGCACGCGGTGCGCCAGGCGAAGGTGCTGGGGGACAACGTCGTCCGCTCGCTGCGCGGCCGGCCGGCGCGGCCGTACCGGCACCGCAACGCCGGCGCGGTCGCGAGCCTCGGGCTGCACCAGGGCGTCGCGGAGATCTACGGCGTGCGGCTGCGTGGGTGGCCCGCCTGGTTCATGCACCGGACGTACCACGTGTCGCGGGTGCCGACGCTGAACCGCAAGGTGCGGGTCGTCGCGGACTGGACGCTCGCGCTGTTCTTCCGCCGCGACATCGTCGCGCTGGGGTCGCTGACCCGCGGGCGGCCCTCCGTCCACATGCCCGCGCCGCCGTCCACAGCCGGGCCGGCGGAGGTACGCGAGCGGAGCCCGTAGCGGCACACTGGACCGGCCCCCGTAGCCCAACCGGCAGAGGCGACCGGCTTAAACCCGGTCTCGTGCGGGTTCGACTCCCGCCGGGGGCACGACGTACTCGCGCCGGACCTGAGTAGGTGGACCTACGCCGACTCGGGTCGTCGCGCGGATGGCACGCGCGCCGCCGCGGCCGAGCATCGACCGCATGGACGGTCTGTACGCGCTGAAGCCCTGGTACGCCCGCCGGCTGCGCCCGGTGCGCGCCGCGCTCGTCGCCCGCCGCGTCCCGCCGCACGCCCTCACCGCCGCCGGCGTCGCCGCCGCGGCGGCGGGCGGCGCGGCGCTCGCGACCGGGCACGGGCTGCTGGTGCCGCCGCTGGTCGCGGCCCGGCTGGCGTTCGCCAACCTCGACGGCAGCGTCGCCCGCGACACCGGCCGCGCCACGCCGTGGGGGAGCGTGGTCAACGAGGCCGGCGACCGGCTCGCCGACGTGGCGTTGCTCGCGGGCGCGTTCGCGCTCGCGCCGGCGCCGCTCGTGCTGGCCGCGCTGCTCGCGGCGACGCTGCCGTCGTGGGTCGCCCTCGCGGGCGCCGCGGCCGGCGCGCCGCGCGCCAACGGCGGCCCGCTCGGCAAGACCGAGCGCTGCCTCCTGCTCTGCGTCGCGGCTCTGGTCCCGGCCGCGACGCCGGGCGTGCTCGCGGCGGTCGTCGCCGGGTCGCTGCTCACCGCCGGGGTCCGGCTGGCCGGCGCCCGCCGCGCGCTCGCCAGGAGCGCGCGATGACCGCCGAGCTGGCGCCGGCCATGCCGCCGGCCGTCGTCGTCGCCGGCGCGCTCGCGGCCGGCGGCGTCGGCGTCGCGGCCAGCGGCGACCGCGTGCTGCGCCGCCGCTGGCTGACCTGGGTCGTCACCGCGCCGCTCGTCGGCGGGCTGCTGGCCCTCGGCCGCTACGGCGCCGCCGCGCTCGCCGTGGCCCTCGGCCTCGTCGCGACCCGCGAGTACGCCCGCCTCGCCCGGCTCACCCGGACGGACCGGGCCTGGCTCGGCGCGGCGGCCGTCGCGCTGCCCGCGCTCGCCGCCGTCACGGGCGGCACCGAGGCGCTGCCGCTGCTCGCCCTAGGCGCCGCGCTCCCCGCGCTGCTGTCGGCGGACCGGACGGACGGGCTGCGCCGCGCGGCGCTGACGGCGTTCGGCGTCGTCTGGGTGCCGTGGGCGCTCGCGCACCTGGTGCTGCTCGGCGGGCGGGCGTTCGCGGTGTGCGCCGCGGTGTCCGTCGCCGACGTCGCGGCGTGGTGCGGCGGCCGGTGGATCGGCGGCCCGCGGCTGTCCGCGCTCTCGCCGAACAAGACGTGGGGCGGCGTCGCGGGCGCGGCCGCCGGCGCGGCGCTCACGCTCGGGCTGCTCGGCGCGCTGACGCCGTTGCTGCTCGCCGCCGTGGTCGCGGGCGGCGTCGCCGGCGACCTGCTGGAGTCGATGGCCAAGCGCGAGGCGGGCGTCAAGGACGCCGGCACCTGGCTGCCCGGCTTCGGCGGGCTGCTCGACCGCGTGGACTCGCTGCTCGTCGTCCTCCCGCTCGCCTGGGTGCTGTCGTGATCGCCGCGGTCCTGCGCCGGCTCGTGTGGCGCAACGCGTTCCGCCCCGGCGGCCTCACGGTCACCGGCGCGCTGCCCAAGGGCGGCTGCGTCGTCGTCGCCAACCACTCCTCGCACGCCGACGCGCCCGCGCTGCTGGCCGCGCTCGACGCGCGGCACCGCCCGGCCGTCGCCGCGGCGGCCGACTACTGGTTCCGCCGCGGCCGCCGGGCCGCGGTCTGCCGGACGCTCGTCAACGGCTTCCCCGTCCGCCGCGACGGCGGCGGCTCCCGCGACCTGCTCGCCGCGGTGCCCGCGCTGTGGGCGGGGCGGGCGGTCGTGGTGTTCGCCGAGGGGACGCGGTCGGACGACGGCGAGGTGGCGGCGTTCCACTCGGGCGCGCTGCGGCTGGCCGAGGTGGCCGGCGTGCCCGTGGTGCCGGTCGGCATCGCCGGCACCCGCGACGTCCTCCCGAAGCACGGCAGCGTGCACCTCCACCCGGTCGCGGTCCGCATCGGCGCGCCGCTCGACGCGCCGACCGCCGAGCACGCCCGGGCCGCCGTCGCGGCGCTCGCCGCCGCGCCCGCGCCGGCCCGCCGCTCCCCGTGGCACCGCCGCGCCGCCGCGCTCGCGGTCGGCACGACGGGCCTGCTGCTCGCGTTCGGGTGGGGCCTCGCCGAGGCCATCTGCTGGCCGCTCGTGCCCGAGCTGTTCGTGGCCGTCGTCGCGGTCGCCGCCCCGAAGGCGGGCCCGCGCCTGGCGCTCGCCGCCGCGGCCGGGAGCCTGGCCGGCGGTCTCGGGGCGTACGCCCTCGGCGCGGCCGGCGTCCACCCGCCCGCGCCGCTCACGACCCCGCGGATGCACGCGGTCGCGGCCGCGCAGCTCGACGCCGAGGGCGCGGCGGCGCTGCGGCACCAGCCGTTCTCCGGCATCCCCTACAAGGTCTACGCGGTCCGCGCCGGCGAGACCCGCACCGGCCTCCCGGCGTTCGCCGCCTGGACGGTCGCCGCCCGCGGCGGCCGCATCGTCGCGGTCGGCCTCGCGCTCTCCCTCGCCGGCCTCGCGCTGCGCCGGCTCCTGGCCCGCTGCTACGGCACGTACGTCGCGTGGCTCGGCGGCGTGTTCACCCTCTCCCTGCACCGCGTCGTCACGACGTGGTCTTGACCGTTCCGGAGGCACCTCATGGACCGCACCGCACCCGCCCGCCGCTCGTTCTTCCAGGCCGTCGCGATCGTCGCGGTGGTCGCCGGGTTCGCGACGATCCCCTCGACCGGCGGCGTGCTCGCCTGGCCGCTGTTCCTCCTCGCGGCCGGCCTCGCCGGCGCCGTCTCGCTGCGCTCGCCCGGGTGGCGGGTCGCCTGCGCGGCCGTCGCCGGGCTCGCGCTCGCGGTGTTCGCCCTGCTCGGCCTGGTCTTCGCGACGATCGCCTCCAGCGGCTTCTGAGGCGGTCCGGCGTACGGAACCATGCCTTTACAGGCAAGTCGGGCATCCTCTACCGTCGCCGGTCCCAGCCGCCCTCCACCTGCCCAGGAGGTGTGCGACCCGTGCCCCTCGCCCGCGCCGCCCAGCCCGCCCCCTCCTCCCGCGGCCCGACGCCCACCCCGTAGCCGCGCCGGCGATCTCGACCGGCGCCGCCCCCAGAGCCGGCCGCGCGCGTGCCCGCACGTCCCCGCGCGGCGGCGTTCCGTGTCGTCCGGAACGCCTGGTCGACGCAGGCGACAGGAGGAGGTGATCCCTTGACGAAGCGACTCGCGAGCCTCGCCCTGATCGGCGCGGCCGCCGCCACGTTCGTGCTGCCCGCCACCTCGGCGAGCGCGGCCTGCGGCACATTCACCCCGGTCTGCCCCGACGTAGCGGTGGCGCAGATCTGTCACACCTACGGCACATACGAGATCTGCGTGCCGTAACCCTCGCACGACCGACGCCCGCGCCTCGGCGCGCGACGAGGGATTCGGCCCCGCGTCGCGAACGCCGTTACGGCAGGCACGTGGCACCACCCGTACCGACCGACGTCCAGGCGCCGGCGCTCACCGCCGGAGTGGACGGCACGGCCCGCCGGAGGGCGCCGCGCCCGGACGAACCGCACGACCGACCCAGAAGGCCAGGAGATGGACGCGTACCGCACACCGTTCCGCTCGTGGGACACCCGCGGCTGGGTGCGGACGAAGCCGCACCAGAGCACGGAGTTCGACTCCGGGCGCGCGTTCTTCACGCCCGAGGTCGTCCCGCTGCTCGCGCTGCCCGCCGCCGCCGGGCTGTCCCGCGACGCCGTCGACGAGGTGTGCGCGCGCTACCTGCAGTGGCACCTGGCCATGACCGTCGACCTCGAGCTCGGCCCGGTGAACGACGGCGTGCTCGTCATCCGCGAGGCCCGCGACGTCTTCCCGAACGACCTGCGCACCGACGCCCTGCGCCTCTACACCGACGAGGCCGGCCACGCCGAGATGTGCCAGACGATGGCGGACGCCGTGCAGCGCGGCACCGGCGTCGCGCCGCCCGCCGGCCCGCCGGCGTTCGTGCGCGCCGTGCGCGCCGCCGTCGACGCGGCACCCGACGAGACCCGCGACGCGGTGCGGCTCGTCGCGGCGTTCGTGTCCGAGACCCTCATCTCGGCGACGCTCACCCGCGTCCCGTACGACGACCGCGTGCAGGTCGGCGTCCGCCAGCTCGTCGCCGACCACGCCGAGGACGAGCGCCGGCACGCGGTGCTGTTCCGCGACGTGTTCGCCCGCTACTGGCCGACGCTCGACCCGGACGTGCGCCGCGCCGTCGGCGTGCTGGTGCCCGGCCTCGTGACGGCGTTCCTCGCGCCGGACGACACCGAGCTGGCCGCCGCCGCGGCGGCGCACGCCGACGTCCTCGGCGACCCCGTCGTCGCCGCGTCCGAGGCGGCGCTGCGCGCGACCGCGAACGGCGCCCTGCTGGCCGCCGCCGAGCCGACGCTGCGCGTGCTGCACGAGCACGGCGCGTTCGAGGACCCGGACGTCGCCGCGGCGTTCGTCGACCAGGGGCTGTTCCCCGACATCGGGCCGGCCTCCCTGCGCGCGCCTCGCGAGGCGTTGACCTCGCGCTGAGGGGGACACCCCGACCGCCCGTGAAGGGAGGTGAGCACATGACCAAGCGCATCGCGCGCGTGGCGGCCGTCGCCGCCGCGCTCACGGCGTTCGCGTTGCCGGTGGCCCCGGCCGCGGCGGACGTCTGCGTGTGGGAGGACCCGACACTCGGCCCCGTCTGCGTGTCGGCCCCCGCGGTGAGCCAGATCTGCGTCGTACAGGAGCCGACAATCTCCACGTACGTCTGCGTCCCCTAGCGACCGCGTAGACCCCGGCACGGGGGGCGGCGGATCGGCCCGTCGCGCTTCGGCCCCGTGCTACCGCGCGGTCGCCACCGACGGCGGCAGCTCCCGCGCGCTGGACGGCAGCGCCACCGCGACCGCCGCCAGCGCGTTGCGTACCACCCGGCCCGCCGCGCGGGCCAGCGCCTCGTCCAGCACCCCCCGCCGCGCGCAGTCCAGCGCCGCGCGCGCCACCCGGTCCGCGTGCGTGACCACGTCGCTCGCGTCGTAGCGGGCCGCCGCCCGCGTGAACACCCACGGCAGCGCGTTCAGCGCCAGCGCCAGGTCGAGCACCGCGCGCCGGGCCGCCCTCCCCTCCGCCGCCCGCGCCGCGGCCGGCGGGTCGTCGGCGAGCCGTAGCACGGCGAGCAGCCGGGCCAGCCGCGGCGTCGTCTCCGTCCAGACCAGCTCGTTATCGTACGTGATCGTGTCCTCGCGCCGCTTGCCGAGGATGAACACCGTGAGCAGCGCGACGGCGAGCCGCTCGGCCGTTTCGAGACCGTACGGGCTCGAAACCCATTCCGAGACGAACCGGTCCCGGAAGTGGTCGAGCAGCGCGTCGGCGGACACCTCGTTGCCGGTGCGCGAGCGGATCTTGCCGTCCGGGCTGCGGATCATGCCGTACCAGATGCCGTCGGTGCCGTCGGCGATCTCCGGGTGCCCCAGCCGGCGCAGGATCTCCAGGAACTGGGTGAACGACTCCCGCCACTGCTCCCCGGTGATCCGCACCACGCGGCCGCGCGGGTGGAGCTGCGCGCGGCGCACCCAGATCGCCACGAAGAACACCAGCGACAGCGGCGTCCCGTCCCGGCGCAGCAGCGTGACCTCGCCGAGCCCCACGTCGCTCAGGTCGAGGTAGACCGAGCCGTCCGGGCGGCGCAGCGCGACGCCGTGCTCCAGCGCGCGGTCCAGCAGCGCCATCGCGCAGGGCAGCGCCTCCAGCTCGCGGAGCACGAAGTCGTGCCGCATCCCGATCCGCAGGTACGTCTCGCGGATGCCCTCGATGGCCCACTCGGTCACCCGCTCGTTGAGCGCGACCTCGTCGGGGTCGCCGGCCCACTGCCGGCGCAGCAGCTCGCTCGCCTCGGCGTCGAGCTCGGTGACCTCGTCGTCGTAGGCCGCGATCGCCAGCCGCTCGGTGTGGAACCGCGTGTACCAGGACCCGACCCAGTGGTCCTTCTTCCGATCCGGCACGGTCTCGTATCCGAACCGCCGGTACGCGACGAGCGCCTGGCAGACGTGGATGCCGAAGTTCGCCAGCTCCTCGGTCGTCGTGACGTCGTAGCCCTGCGTCTCGTAGAGCTTCGCGGCGGCGCGGCCGAGGAAGACGTTGCGCAGGTGGCCGACGTGCAGCGGCTTGTTGGCGTTGGGGCAGCCGATCGAGAACACCATCGGCTCGTCCAGCGGCGGCTGCCGGCCGTACCGGTCGCCCTCCGCCGCGACCGCCTCGGTGACCGCGCGGACCACGAGGTCGTCGGCGGGGCGCAGGTACACCCGCGGCGGGATCGGGAGCGCCGCCTCGATGCCGGGCACCTCGGCCAGGGTCTTGGCGAGCGTGCGGGCGGCATCCTTCGGGTTCGCCGCCGGGTCCGCCTCGCGGGCGTCGACCCGGAACTCCGCGGGCGCGCCCGGGGCGGCCCGCTCGACCTCGAGGCGGAGGCCGGTCTCGCGCTCGACCAGCGCGGAGAGGGCGCGCTCGGCCGGTCCGGCGACCGCCACCTCGCGTCCCTCTCCTTCCGCCTGCCGTGCCGTGTGCTGACGTGCTCTGTCGTGCGCCCGACGGGGCTCGAACCCGCAACCTTCGGTTTACAAGACCGATGCTCTTGAGCCGGGACGGACGATCCGCCCGTTGCCGCCGCGGGGCTCCACCACGCCTTCGGCTAGCGCGGTGGAAGGCCGCACGAGGATCTCGAGCTCCTCGTGAGGAGAGCGGCGCCGCCGCTAGCAGACGGCGATCTCTCCGGACGACCGGTGGGTGGTGCTGCGGTGGCGCAGGCGAGCCGCGTGTCCCCTCTCTTTCACCGATTGAGCTACGAGCGCAGGGCGGCCCGCGTTCGGGCCGTTCGGCGATGGTCGCGGCGTCCGGGGGGCGCGTCAAGGTGCGATCGCGACGCGGCCGGTTCCGCCGAACGGACGTACCGCGGGGGAGCAGGAACCTGGCGGATGGGTGACGAATCACCCGCCGTTCGCAGGCAGCGTGTCTTGCGGGGGCAGGACCGCATGACATTGGAGGAAGCTTGAAGATCAGCAAGCTCGGCGTGCTCGGGCTCGGCGTCATCGCCGCGCTGGGCGTCGCGACCCCCGGCTTCTCGGGCGGCAACAAGTACGCGCCGGTCGAGGCGACCCGCGACTGCGGCGACGGCGACACGGTGGACTGGCTCGGTGCGATCACCCTGTGGCCGCCGAACCACAAGTTCCAGTCGTCGACCGTCGCGGCCAACGGCTCCGACGCCGACGAGGCCGTCTCGATCGCGATCGTCCCGTCGGTCCTCGACGCCACCGGTGGCGACGGCGGCGCGGAGCACGACCCCGACTGGATGTACGAGTCGGCGCCGGCGACCGGCAACGGCACCGCCACCCAGGACCTCGCGCTGCGCGCCGAGCGTTCGGGCAGGGGCGAGGGCCGGACGTACACGATCGACTGGACCGCCACGTTCGACGACGGCGCCAAGACCTGCACGTCCAAGGACGACGGCCAGACGCCGTTCACCGTCAGCGTCCCGCACGACATGCGCGACAAGAACGAGGGCTGACCATCCCGCACGTCACCCGAGGGCCCGGCTCCGGCCGGGCCCTCGGCATGCGGCGCCGGGCCCCCGTGGCCGCGGCGCTGCTGGCGGCCGCGCTGACCGCCGGCTGCGTCTCCGGCGACACCGAGGACCCGGGCGGGCTGCCGCACCGGGAGCTCGCGGTCACGCCGGAGTCGTTGCCGCCCGCGCCGGTCCCGTCCCTCCCGACCGCGGCGCCGTCGACGCCGGCCGGGACGACGTTGCGGCCGCCTTCCTCCGGCTCGGCGCCGCCGGCGTCCGGCCCGGTGATCGGCCGCCCCGGCGGCAGCTCGGCCCCGGGCGCCACCGCCGGCCCGGGCGCGGCGTACCGCCGCGTCGGCGGCATCGCCGACGGGACGGGCGACACCGAGGGCCGCGGGCCGGGCTACGCCGACCTCGTCGCGGTCACCGTCGAGGACGACGGGACGAACGCGCGGATCACCGTGGTGTTCGCGGCCGACGTGCCGGCGCGGCTGCCTGCCGACGAGACGATGGGCGTCGGCGTCGACCTGTTCCGGTCGGCTACGCAGGGCGAGAGCGACTACCAGGTGTTCGCCGACGGCGAGCCGGACGGGTGGTTCGCCTACCTGCAGACGCCGAAGGGCTTCGTGCGGTACCCGGGCCGGTTCGGCGTGGGCGGCCGGCGGCTGGAGTTCGTCCTGCCGTGGTCGGCGCTGGGGTCGCCGGCGGCCGGGCGCTTCTCGGCGTTCGCCGACTGGACGCGCGACGCGGAGCCGGTGAAGCCGTTCAGCGAGGACCACGCGCCCAGCCTCGGCAACGCCGCGTACCGGCGCTGAGGCCGGGCGCCCGCGCGGGGTGGCGGCGGCCGGTGCGGCCGCGAGCGCCGGCCGCGAGCGCCGGCCGTCAGCCGCTGACGTTCGGGCCGGCCCGCTCGACCGTGACGACGAGCATCACGCGGCGCTCGCGTTCCATCGCGGCGCGGTACTCCTCCCAGTCCGGGTGCTCGCCGGAGATCGCCTGGTAGTACTCGACCAGCAGGTCCATCGCCTCCGGCAGCGACACGACCTCGGCGGTCCCGTCGAACCCCACCCAGTCGCCGTAGAACCCCTCGTTCAGCACGCAGAGCGACACCCGCGGGTCGCGGCGCACGTTGCGCGTCTTCACCGCCATCTCGCGGGTCGAGATGCGCAGCCGCCCGTCCGGACCGGCGGCGACGAGGACCGGCGAGAGCTGCGGCCGGCCGTCCGACCGCGCCGTCGCGAGCACCGCCCGCGGATTGCCGCGCACGAACTCCAGCGCCTCGGCGACGTCCATCGATGCTCCCTTCGCGGCGTTAGCCGGCTCCTGCTTGGATCGTGCCATGCGCCGTTCCGCCGCTCTCCTCCTGCTGCTCGCGCTGCTCCCGGCCTGCGGCGGCGACGGCAAGCCCGCCGCGTCGCCGTCCGCGCCCGCCGCCTCGTCGTCCGGGGCCACCCCGCCCCCGAGCGCCGACCCCCCGAGCACGCCGGCGACGTCGGCGCCGCCGTCGAAGCAGGGCCCGCCGCGGCTGGAGAAGGTCGCGCTGTTCCAGGGCGCCGTCCACGTCACGGCGCCGGCGAACGACCCGCGGCTGTTCGTGGTCGAGCTGCCCGGCCGCATCCGGGTGATCCGCGACGGCAAGACGGCGCCCGAGCCGTTCCTCGACATCACCGACCTGGTCACCGTCGGCGGCGAGCAGGGGCTGCTGTCGATGGCGTTCGCGCCGGACTACGCGCAGTCGGGGCGGTTCTACGTCGACTACACCGACACCCGCGGCGACGTGCGGATCGTCGAGTACCGCGTCTCGGCGAACCCCGACAAGGCCGACGAGGCGACCCGGCGCGAGCTCCTGAAGATCGAGAAGCCGGCCGCCAACCATAACGGCGGGCTCGTGCTGTTCGACCCGACCGGCAAGCTGCTCATCGGGATCGGCGACGGCGGCGGGGCGGGCGACCCGGACAACGACGCGCAGCGGCTCGACTCGCTGCTCGGCAAGATCTTGCGGATCGACCCGCTGCCGTCCGGCGGGCAGCCGTACGGCATCCCGGCGGACAACCCGTTCGTCGGCCGCGCCGGCGCCCGGGGCGAGATCTGGGCGTACGGCCTGCGCAACCCGTGGCGGTTCTCGTTCGACCCGGAGACCCGCGACTTGTACCTAGGCGACGTCGGCCAGAACCGCGTCGAGGAGGTCAACGTCGTCCCGCCCGACCGGCAGGCGGGCGCGAACTACGGCTGGCGCGTCTACGAGGGGCGTTCCCGGTTCACCCGCGAGACGCCGAACGACGCCGCCCGGCTCGTTGCGCCCGTGCACGTCTACAACCACGAGACCGGCTGCGCGGTCACCGCCGGCGTCGTGTACCGGGGGAGCGTCGCGGCGCTGCGCGGGCAGTTCCTGTTCGGCGACTACTGCTCGGGCGACGTGTGGTCGTTCCCGGCGGGCACCGCCGACTCGCCGCGGGTGACCAAGCTGGCGTTCCAGGGCGGGCACGTGTCGTCGTTCGGCGTCGACGCGGCCGGCGAGGTGTACGTCATGTCCCAGGACGGCGAGGTCTGGAGAATCACCGCCTGACCCGTATCCTTCGCCGCCGCGCCCGCGCCTGTACGCCCGAACGACCACCTACGGAAGCAGGGTTCCCTCTCATGCTCGTACGTTCGACCGCGCTCGCGGCGCTCGCCGCGGCCACGGCTCTCGCCGCCGGCGGCTCCACCGCCACCGTCGTGCTCTCGGCCTCGGACAAGGGCGTCTCTGCCTCCACCGAGCGCACCGACAAGTCCCAGGCCGGCGCCACGCACGGCCAGGCCGCCGACCACGCCGGCCAGGACGCCGAGGAGGTCACCTCGGTGACCGCCCCCGAGTGCCCCGCCGACGTGAAGAACCACGGCGCCTACGTCTCCTCGGTCGCCAAGGCGAAGGCCGCGGACGCCGAGCCCGGCGAGCACGGCGCGCTCGTGTCGGCCGCCGCGCAGAGCGACTGCGGCAAGGACGCCAAGGGTGCCGAGGGCGACGAGGGCGAGGAGGAGGACGCCGACGCCGGCGAGACCTCCGAGCACGCCAAGCCGGACGCCGCCGGCGCCCGGGGCGGCAACGCCGCCGAGCAGGGCCAGGCCGGCCAGAAGCTGGGCAAGGCGCACGGCAAGTCCGCCGAGCACGCGCCGGACCGTTCGGCGAGCTAGCCCCACAGACCGACACAGCCCGGTCGCGCGCCCCCGAGCGCGACCGGGCTGAGTCGTGTCCGGGGCCGGTTCGCGGCGCGGGGGCGCGGCGCGGGCGGGACGCGCGCGGCGGGCGGCGGCAAGCGCGCCGGGCGGCGGGGCGCGGCGGGGTGCGGCAGACGCGCCGGGCGGCGGGGGCGCGGCGGGGGCGGCCGACGCGCCGGGCGGCGAGGGCGCGGCGGGACGGAACGCGAGGGGCGGCCGCGACGGGGCGGCGCGGGGCCGCGCGCCCGGGCGTTCAGGCGGGCGCGGGCGGGGCGGGGAGCGTCAGACGGCGCGGCGGCGCTGGTCGTGCTCGTACACGAGCGCCGTGGCGTAGCCGTGCGGCAGGTCGTGCTCGTCCTTGAGCCAGTTCACGCGCTCCTCGAAGCGGAGCAACGCGGGACCGTTCTCGATGGTCTCGAACCACTGTGGGAGGCGCCGCCCGGTCACCTCGGGGATCCGCTGGAGCAGGTTCTGGTGGGTCTCCAAGGAGTGGTGCAGCGACATGCGACCTCCCGGTGCGCGCTAGCGGTCCATGCGTCCACCTTGCCTCGCGGCCGCCGCGTCGGCAAGACCTGAGTTGGGCCATTTCCGCTCACCCGCTACGGCACCGCCCCCTTCGCCCGCAGGACCGTGAGCGCGCCGGGGAACGCGGCGAACGCCCGCTGCACGTCCTTCGGCGTCGCCACCCGGTGCGCGTTGGCCGCGACGTAGCAGCGCATCGCCCGGTCCCACGCCGCCGCGCCCGCCACCGAACGCGCCCGCAGCAACGCCGCCGCGCCCTGGACGTAGACGGACCGGTAGTAGATCGACGTGCGCGGCTCCCAGTACGTCATCGGCGCGCCCACGCGGTTGCGCCCGGCGGAAGGGACCGACGCGGACAGGTAGCGGCCGGCCGTGCCGCGGACCAGCGCCTCCGCGTACGTCGCGAACGCCTCGTCCAGCCACGGGTCCCGGGCCTGGTTGTCGCCCACCAGGCCGTAGAACCACTCGTGCGCCACCTCGTGCACGAGCGTCGCGTCCCGGTCCTGCCGGGTGCCCAGCAGGATGGCGGCGGGGAACTCCACCCCGCCGTCGAGGTCCGGCACGACGGCCACGTCGAGCGAGGCGTACGGGAACGGTCCGAACCGCCGCGACACCCCGCCGATCGCGGCGCGGTGCAGCCCCACCAGCCGCCCCGGGTCGTCGGGCAGCCCCGGCGCCACGCCGACGGTGACCGGAACGCCGCCGACGTCCGCCGTCGCCGTCCGGAACGGCCCCACCGCCACCACCACGTCGCGCACCGCCTCGGCGGAGCGGTGCCGGACGCGCCCCGCGGTGCGCCCGGCCGACCCGGTCGCGAGCACGACATCGCCGGGCGCGGTGTCGACCGCGAGGTCGGCGAGCCGGAACGTCTCGCTGGTCGCCGCCTCGGCGAACGCCGCTGTCGCGGGCTCGGTCGCCCAGCCGCGGCCGCGTTCCCAGGCGAGCAGCGGGAACCCGGAGCCGAACCAGGCGAGGCCGCCGCGGTGCCCGAGGCGCTCGTTGGCGCCGGAGGGGAGGGTCAGCTCGAACGCCAGGTCGACGGTGAGCGGGGTGCCCGGGCCCGCGGTCCGGCCCAGCGGCGCCTGCACGCCGGTGCCGTCGCGGCTCGCGGTGAACGTCACCGCCTTGCCGTCGACGGCGAGCCGCGTGACGCGGCTGGAGCCGCCGTAGCGGCGCGGGTTGGGCGCGTTGGCCCAGAGCCGGAACACCACCCGGTCGGTCGGCAGGTCGGGCGTGAACGTCACCCGCTCGGTGCCGGTCACCGTCGCCTTGGTGTCGGCGACCACGAACGACAGCGACACGACCGGGCGCGCCGGGTCGGGCGCGGCGTACGTCGTGGCGCACGGCGCGCCGCTCGCGGACGGCGACGGCGTCGCGGAGGGCGTGGCAGAGGGCGAGGGGGACGGCGAGGAGGGGGCGACGGTCGACGGCGCGACGGTCGTCACGGAGGGGGACGGCGCGGCGGACCGCCCGCCGTCGGTGCACGCGGGGGCGGCGACGGCGGCGAGGGCGAGGACGGCGGTCAGGCGGCGCATGAGGTGACGGTAGCCTCGCGGGCGCTGTGGACAACCAACCGACGGACGATCTGTGGACGACGCTCGCCGCGACGGCCGCGGACGCGCGGCGGCGCCTGCAACGGCGCTCGCCCGCGTGGTGGCGCGACGCGACGCCGGCCGGGGAGACCCGCGCGGACCGGGTGGCCCGGCTCGTCGCGGAGCTGGCCGCCCTCGACCCGACCGCGCACGGCCGGGGCGCCCCGCCGCGCCCGGGACGGGACGCGACGCTGGCCGACCAGCTCGCGGTGGTGGCCGGCGACCTGGAGAGGGAGCGTGCGGAGGCGGCGGAGGCGGCGGTCCGGGCGATCAGGGACGCGCTGCGTGACGTAGATCCTCGGCGGTGAGGCGCGGCGACGGGATCGCCGCGGCGGCCGGGGGAGCCTCGGCGGTGGGCAGCCGGACGACCACCGTGCAGCCCATCCCGCGCGCGGACCGCAGCGACAGCTCGCCGCCCATGCCCTCGACCAGGCGGCGGGCGAGGTAGAGGCCGAGGCCGGTGCCGGGGACCGCGTGGTCCCCGATGCGCCGGAACCGCCCGAGCGCCGCCTCCTGCTCGTCCTCCGGGATGCCGGGACCCTCGTCGCGCACCTCGACCTCGACCATGCCGGCGTCCGCGTCGCGGGCGACCACCTCGACCGGGCCGTCGCCGCCGTGGATGACGGCGTTCTCCACGATCTGCGTGACGACCGTGCCGAGGTGCACCGTGTCGGCGGTGACGCCCAGCGACGCCGGCACGTCCACCAGCACCCGCTCGGACGCGCCCGCCGACGCGACCGCCTCCAGCACGAGCCCGCGCAGCGCCACCGGGGTCTTCCGGAACGTCACGTCGTCGGCGTCGAGGCGGGCCGCCATGAGCAGCGCCTCGACGAGGCGTTCGAGCCGCCGCGACGCGCGCAGGCCGGCCTCGAGCAGGTCCGTCGCGGTGTCGCTGGAGACGCGGCTCGAGTAGTGCCGCAACGTCGTCAACGTCCCGAAGATCGTGGTCAACGGCGTGCGCATCTCGTGGCCGACGAGGGTGAGCAGGCGTTCCTCGAGCTGCTCGGCCTCGCGCAGCATCCGCCGCGACTCCAGCATCGACGCCAGCAGGTCGGCGAGCGGCGCGATCAGCAGCAGGTCCTTCGACGTGTACGCGCCGACGCGGGTCGACTCGACGCAGACGACGACCGTGACGCGGCCGCGGGCCTTGCCCGGGACGTAGATGCCGGAACGGATCGTGCCGCTGCCGGGGATGTAGCCGGGCTCGGCGCGCACGTCCTGCACGACCATCGGCTGCCCGAGCTCCCAGGCGCGGCCGGACAGCCCCTGCCCCTTGGCGAGCGAGTGGTTGCGCACGCCGGCCTCGTAGCCGTGCATCCCGAACAGGTGGAGCCGGCCGCCGTCGATGTAGCCGACCGCGGCGGCGTCGGCGGAGAGCACCTGCGCCAGGCGGCGGACGACCGAGTCGGACGCCGAACGGTCGCCGACGACGGCCATCGCGTCGGCCACGATGTCGACCAGGAGCTGGACCCGCGCGTCGTCGTCCCGGCGCGCGGCGAGGTACCCCCTCTGGAA
Source organism: Mycobacteriales bacterium (assembly GCA_036382875.1). Taxonomy (GTDB): domain Bacteria; phylum Actinomycetota; class Actinomycetes; order BP-191; family BP-191; genus BP-191. Next base: position 9,359 of record DASVPJ010000026.1, on the reverse strand, counting down.
CGCGAGGAGGGCGACGGCTGCCAGGACCAGGGGCAGCGCCACGACGAGCGCCGGGTGCACGTGACCATCGTCGCCGACCGGGACCTACGGACCTACGTCCCGCGCCGACAACCGTCACAACGAGCCAGGAAAGGTGACCCGTCGTGACCAGGCCCGTTACGCCATCCGCTCCACGATCATCGCCATGCCCTGCCCGCCGCCGACGCACATGGTCTCCAGACCCAGCGTCTTGTCGCGGAACTCCAGGCCGTTGATCAGCGTGCCGGTGATGCGCGCGCCGGTCATGCCGAACGGGTGCCCGACCGCGATCGCGCCGCCGTGCACGTTGAGCTTGTCGACGTCGATGTTCAGGTCGCGGTAGCTCGGGATGACCTGCGCGGCGAACGCCTCGTTGATCTCGACGAGGTCGATGTCGTCGATCGTCATGCCGGCGTGCGCGAGCGCGCGCTTGGTGGCCTCGACCGGGCCGAGGCCCATGATCTCAGGCGACAGCGCGGAGACGCCGGTCGACACGATGCGGGCGAGCGGCGTGATGCCGAGCTCGCGCGCCTTGGTGTCCGACATCACGACGACCGCCGCGGCGCCGTCGTTGAGCGGGCAGCAGTTGCCGGCGGTGATCGTGCCGTCGGGCCGGAACACCGGCTTGAGCTGCGACACGGCCTCGATCGTCACGCCCGGCCGCGGGCCGTCGTCGGTCGACACGACCGTGCCGTCCGGCGTCGTGACCGGCGTGATCTCGCGGGCCCAGAAGCCGTCGGCGATCGCCTTCTCGGCGTTGTTCTGCGAGCGCACGCCGAACTCGTCCTGGTCCTCGCGCGTGACGCCCTTGAGCTGCGCGAGGTTCTCCGCGGTCTGGCCCATCGCGAGGTAGATGTCCGGCAGCGCGCCGTTCTCGCGCGGGTCCTGCCAGGTCTGGCCGCCGGCGGCGAACTGCTCGGAGCGCGCCTGGGCCTCGGCGAACTTCGGGTTCGTGGTGTCGGGGTGGCTGTCGCTGTTGCCCTTCGCGTAGCGCGAGACGCACTCGACGCCGGCGCTGACGAAGACGTCGCCCTCGCCCGCCTTGATCGCGTGGAACGCCATCCGGGTCGTCTGCAGCGACGAGGCGCAGTAGCGGGTCAGCGTCGTTCCCGGCACGTCGTCCAGGCCGAGCAGCGTCGCGACCACGCGCGCCATGTTGAAGCCCTGCTCGCCGCCGGGCAGGCCGCAGCCGAGCATGATGTCGTCGATCGTGTGCGGGTCGAGCGCGGGCACCTTGTCCAGCGCCGCCTGGATGATCGTCGCGGTCAGGTCGTCCGGACGCAGGTCCTTGAGCGAGCCCTTGAACGCGCGCCCGATGGGCGACCGCGCGGTCGCGACGATGACGGCCTCGGCCATGACTCCTCCTGATGTACGGCGAGGGCCGTAACGCTAGCCCACCGGGTGGGTGGCCGCCGCCGCGCGCACCTCGTCCGCCAGCGCCTCGGCCCACAGCGCGTACCCGTCGGCCGACGGGTGGAACTCGTCGCTCGACAGGTACCGCCGCGGGTCCGACCGGAACGCCGCCCCGGTCTCGCCGCCGATGTCCACGGTGACCGCCCCGGCCCCGGCCGCGGCGTCGCGGACGGCGGCGCCGACGCGGCGGCCGTTCCAGGCGACGACGTGCCGCAGCGGCGGCAGGAACGCCGTCGCCGCGCCCATGTCCGGGCACGAGCCGACGACGACCGCGACGCCCGCGTCGCGCAGCCTCGTCACCGCGTCGCGCACGTCGTCGCGGACGAGCGGGAGTCCCGAGCCGTGGGTGGCGTCGTTCGCGCCGATCAGCACGACCGCGACGTCGGGCGGGTGGAGGAGCGCGCGGGACACCTGCGGCGCGAGGTCGCTCGCCCGGGACCCCGAGACGCCGAGGCCGTCGAGCGTCACGAACCGCCCGGTGCCGGCGACCACCTGCGCGAGCCGGCCGGCGACGGTGTCGTCCACCCGCGCGACGCCGATGCCCGCCGCGGTGGAGTCGCCGAGCACGGCGAGCCGCAACGGCGGCGCGAACGCCCGCCCGAACGTCCCGCCGACCGGCGGCGCGGTCTCCGCCGCGAGGTACTCCCGCCGCGTCGCGGCGAGCGCCTCGACGGCGAGCAGCGCACCGCCCGCGACGGTCGTCGCCGCGATGCCGAACGCGACCCGCCGTGCCATGCCCATGAGGGTCACGTTACGGCGAGAACGGCTCCAGCGCCTCGGAAACCACACCGTCGTCGCCGAAGACGAGGAACCGGTCGAACGACCGCATGAACCACCGGTCGTGCGTGACCGCCAGCACCGTGCCCTCGTACGCCGCGAGGCCGTCCTCCAGCGCCTCCGCCGACGCGATGTCGAGGTTGTCGGTCGGCTCGTCCAGCAGCAGCATCGTCGCGCCGCGCACCTCCAGCAGCAGGATCTGGAAGCGCGCCTGCTGGCCGCCGGACAGGCTGCGGAAGCGCTGGTCGCCGGCGCCGTCGAGCTCGTACCGCTTCAGCCGAGCCATCGCCTTGCCGCGGTCGTGCCCCTCCGCCCAGAGCACCTCCACGAGCGTCTTCTCCTGCAGCTCGCGGTCGTCGTGCGTCTGCGCGAAGTAGCCGGGCACGACGCGCGCGCCGAGGCGGGCCTCCCCTGTGTGCGCGACTGTCGCGTCGCCGGCCAGCAGGCGGAGGAAGTGGCTCTTGCCGGTGCCGTTCGGGCCGAGGACGCCGACCCGCTCGCCGAAGAACACCTCCGTCGAGAACGGCTTCGTCAGGCCGGTCAGCTCCAGGTCCTCGACCACGAGCGCGCGGACGCCGGTGCGCCCGCCGCCGAGGCGCATCGAGACCTTCTGCTCCTTCGGCCGCTCGGGCGGCGGGCCGGCCGCCTCGAACTTCTCCAGCCGCGTCACCATCGCGCGGTAGCGGCTCGCCATGTCCGGGCTGATCTTCGCCTGGACGCGCAGGGTGTTGACCAGGTCCTTGAGCCGCTGGTGCTCCTCCTCCCAGCGGCGGTGCAGCTCGTCCAGCCGCTCGATCCGCGCCGCGCGCGCCTCGTGGTACGACGCGAAGCCGCCGCCGTGCACCCACGCGGAGTGCGCCTCGACGGTCACCACGCGGGTCGCGGTGTTGGCGAGCAGCTCGCGGTCGTGCGAGACGTAGAGGACGGTCTTGGGGCAGTCGTTCAGCGTGCGTTCGAGCCAGCGCTTGCCCTCCACGTCGAGGTAGTTGTCCGGCTCGTCCAGCAGCAGCACGGCGGCGTCCGAGCGGACCAGCGCCTCCAGCGCGAGCCGCTTCTGCTCGCCGCCGGAGAGCGTGCGGACCAGCCGGTGGCCGACCGCGTCGAACGGCTCCCCGAACGCCGCGATCGTGCAGGTGTCCCAGAGCACCTCGGCGTCGTAGCCGCCGGCGTCGCCCCACGCGGCGAGCGCGTGCGCGTAGCGCATCGACGTCTTCTCGTCGTCGAGTTCCATCATCGCGAGCTCGGCCGCGTCCAGCTCCGTGCCCGCCGCGTGCAGCGCCGGGTCGCCGAGCGAGAGCAGCAGGTCGCGCACCGTCGAGTCGTCGTGAATCGAGCCGATGAACTGCCGCATCACGCCGAGCCGCCCGCCGTGCGTCACGACGCCGCCGGTCGGCTGCAGGTCGCCGGAGACGAGGCGCAGGAGCGTGGTCTTGCCGGCGCCGTTCGCGCCGACGAGCGCGACGTGCGCGCCGTCGCCGACCCGGAACGACACGTCGTCCAGCAGCGGCCGCCCGTCCGGGAGCACGTACGAGAGATGGGCGACGTCGATGTAGCTCACGAGTCCCGGAGCGTGACAGGCGGCGCGGCGGCCGTCATGCCGAATACCCGGACCCGTCGCGGGCACGCCTCGTGCGGGGTGATCCGATGACGACCGAGGGGACGGCCGGGACGCCGGCCGCGCGGACCGCGCGCGGCGCGCGGCGGCGGCCGTACCGCCTCCTCGTGCTGGTGCTCGCCGTCGGCGTCCTCGCCGCCGGCGTCCTCGTCGCCGTCCGGCGCGGCGCCGACCCGCCGACGCGCGCGCGGCGCCGCCTGGCGTCCGTCGAGCTGCCGCGCGAGCTCACCCGGGACGGGGAGGCGGTCGGCGACTTCAGCCGGGCGTGCGTCGAGCCGTGCCCGGCGCTGTACCGCTTCTACGTGACGCCGCTCCCGCCGCGGCGAGCCGCGGAGCTCGTGGGCGGCGCGCTGCGCGGCGCCGGGTTCGAGACGCGGTTCGACGACGAGTGCCCGCCGGGCTGGTGCGTGCTGCACGGGCCGACGCTCGCGGACTCCGGCGTCCCCTCGTGGGAGATCGTGCTGGAGGACGGCGACTACGTGGCGCGGGTGACGGCCGGGCTGCGCGCGGACGGCTCCACCGGCGTCCAGCTCCTGGCCTACCCCGGCGACTGACGCGGGTCGCGGACCCGCCGCTACCCTTCGGGCGTGGACTACTACGACTCCCTCGTCGACCTCGTCGGCAACACGCCGCTGGTCCGGCTCGGCAAGGTCACCCAGGGGCTGCGGCCGGCGGTGCTCGCGAAGGTCGAGTACTTCAACCCGGGCGGGTCGGTGAAGGACCGCATCGCGCTCGGCATGATCGAGGCGGGGGAGCGGTCCGGCGCGCTGAAGCCGGGCGGCACGATCGTCGAGCCGACGAGCGGCAACACCGGCGTCGGCCTGGCCATCGTCGCGGCGCAGCGCGGCTACCGGTGCGTGTTCGTGATGCCGGACAAGATGAGCAACGAGAAGATCGCGCTGCTGCGCGCGTTCGGCGCCGAGGTCGTCGTCTGCCCCACGGCCGTCGCGCCCGAGCACCCCGACTCGTACTACTCGGTGTCGGACCGGCTCGCCCGCGAGATCCCGAACGCCTGGAAGCCGAACCAGTACGCCAACCCGATGAACCCCGAGGCGCACTACCGCTCGACCGGCCCGGAGATCTGGAAGCAGACCGAGGGCCGGGTCACCCACTTCGTGGCCGGCATCGGCACCGGCGGCACGATCGGCGGCACCGGCCGCTACCTCAAGGAGCAGAACCCGAACGTCGTCGTCGTCGGCGCCGACCCGGAGGGCTCGGTGTACTCCGGCGGGACCGGGCGGCCTTACCTGGTCGAGGGCGTGGGCGAGGACTTCTGGCCGGAGACGTACGACCGCACCGTGGTCGACCGCATCGAGGCGATCAGCGACGCCGACTCGTTCAACACGACCCGGAGGCTCGCGCGCGAGGAGGGGCTGCTGGTCGGCGGCTCGTGCGGGCTCGCGGTCGCGGCGGCGTTGCGGGTGGCGGAGGAGCTGACCGAGGACGACGTCATGGTCGTGCTGCTGCCGGACGGCGGCCGCGGCTACCTGTCGAAGATCTTCAACGACGAGTGGATGGCCGACTTCGGCTTCCTCGTGAAGGCCTCCGGCGAGCCCACCGTCGGCGAGGTGCTGGGCCGCAAGGGCGGCGACATCCCGGAGCTGGTCCACGTGCACCCGCACGAGACGGTCGGCTCCGCCATCTCGATCCTGCGCGAGTACGGCGTCTCGCAGATGCCCGTCGTCAAGGAGGAGCCGCCGGTCATGGCCGCCGAGGTCGTCGGCTCGGTGGTGGAGACCGCGTTGCTCGACGCGGTGTTCGCCGACCGCGCGGCGCTCGACGCGCCGTTGGAGAAGCACATGTCGAAGCCGCTGCCCGCGGTCGGCTCGGGCGAGCCGGTGTCCGCGGCGATGGCGGCGCTGGAGGCGGCGAGCGCGGCCCTCGTGCTCGATGACGGCAAGCCGGTCGGCATCCTCACCCGGAGCGACCTGCTCGGCTTCCTCGCCCAGCGCTAGGACCAACTCTAACCTACTCTAAAGATGTTAGAGTAGTGGTCATGTGGGACGTCCCGCGGATCACGTCATTGTCATGGCCGCCTGACGAGGTAGGTCCACGCCTGCTCGAGCTGGCCGAGAACCAGTATTTCGAGCGCAAGGCGGTCGCGGTCAGCCCGGAACGGCTGGCCAACTTGGTAGTCGCGTTCGCGAACGCGGATGGCGGCATGGTGGCGATCGGCTTCCGTGACAGACGTGTCGAGGGCATCCAGCGTGATCCCCGCCGGGTGAACGCGTTGGTCCAGGCTGCGTTCGACTTCACCGTGCCCGTGGTGCCGCACCGTGTGGAACACATACCCTGCGTGAACGACTCCGGCGAATCCGACGAGTTGCTCGTCATATGGGTCGATCCCGGCCGTCAGGTTCACGCAAACCACCGTGACGAGGTGTACCTCCGCGTGGGCGACGAGACCCGTCGGCTCACCTTCGACCAACGCCGCGAGTTGCTGTTCGACAAGGGGCAGGCCGCATACGAGGCGCAGACGGTCGCGGGGACGACGTTCGGTGACGTCGACCGCGCGAGCGCGGACGAGTACGCCACGGCGAGCGGTCACCCGAACACCCGCCGTCTATTCGAAGCCAGGGGACTCTCCGAGAAGGGAGTCCTGACTGTGGCGGGCACGCTGATGTTCGGTGAGTACCCACAGCGGTGGTTCCCGGAAGCCTTTGTCCGTGTGCTCCGCTACCGCGGAGTGCGACGGGGTACCGGGGCCACGCAGCAACTGGTCGACGATGTCCGGTGCGAGGGATCGCTACGGCAACAGATGCGCGATGCGCGGACCGCGGTGCGTCGTCTGCAGCCAACCCGAAAGGCACTCGGGCGGTCAGGCCGGTTCGAGTCGGTGCCACTCATCCCCGAGGACGCGTGGCTGGAGGGGATCGTCAACGCCGTCGTGCACCGCTCCTACAGCGTCTCCGGTGACCACATCAGAGTGGATATCTTCGACGACCGCATCGAGGTCAGCAGTCCCGGGCGGTTCCCGGGTCTCGTCCGGCTCGACGATCCGATGAACACGGTGAGGTTTGCCAGGAACCCTCGGATCGCGCGGATCGCTGCCGACCTCGACTTCGGGCAGGAGTTGGGCGAGGGGATTCGCCGCATGTTCGAGGAGATGCGCGCCGCCGGCCTCACCGATCCGATGTATCACCAGACGTCGGGCAGTGTGACCTTGACGTTGTCCGCAGAGCCGGCGGACCGGGCGCTCGATGTTCGGCTTCCGGACGAAATCAGAGTCGTCGTTGCGGCACTCCGTGAGGCCGACCGTCTCAGCACCGGGGAGATCGCGGAGGTACTCGGCATGTCAAGGCCACCGGCGCTGAAGCGTCTTGCGGCGATGCGTGACGCCGGAGTCATCGAGTGGGTGGGCAAGTCCGCGCGGGACCCGCGTGCGTACTGGCGCCTGCCGCGCTGAGTCGCGACGTACTCTTCACTACTCTCAACGAAGACTGTAAAGGCGGCATGTGATGACCTGGAGCCCGGACGAGCACGGCTTCGAGACGCTCGCGATCCACGCGGGCCAGGACCCCGACCCGGCGACCGGCGCGGTCATCACGCCGATCTACCAGACGTCGACGTACGCGCAGTCGGCCGTCGGAGAGCACCAGGGCTACGAGTACAGCCGCTCCGGCAACCCGACGCGCACCGCGTTGGAGACCTGCCTGGCGGCGCTCGAACGCGGCGCGCGCGGCCTGGCGTTCGCCAGCGGGCTCGCGGCCGAGGACTGCCTGCTGCGCACGGTCCTGACGCCGGGTGACCACGTGGTGATCCCGGACGACGCGTACGGCGGGACGTACCGGCTCTTCGCCCGCGTCGCGGAGAAGTGGGGGGTGGCGTTCACGCCCGCCCGGCTGTCGGACAACGCCGCCGTCGCCGCCGCGATGACCGACCGCACCAGGCTCGTCTGGGTCGAGACGCCGACCAACCCGTTGCTCCGCATCGCGGACGTCGAGGGCATCGCGGCGCTGGCGCACGAGCGCGGCGCGCGGCTGGTCGTCGACAACACGTTCGCGTCGCCGTACCTCCAGCAGCCGCTCGCGCTCGGCGCCGACGTCGTCGTGCACTCCACGACGAAGTACCTCGGCGGGCACAGCGACGTCGTCGGCGGCGCGCTCGTCGTCGGCGACGCCGCGCTGGGCGACGAGCTGGCGTACCACCAGAACGCCATGGGCGCGATCGCCGGGCCGTTCGACTCGTGGCTCGCGCTGCGCGGCGTGAAGACGCTCGCGGTCCGCATGCGCCAGCACTGCGCGAACGCGCAGCGCGTCGTCGAGATGCTCGTCGCGCACCCCGGTGTCGAGCAGGTGCTCTACCCCGGGCTGCCCGAGCACCCCGGCCACGAGCTCGCGGCGAAGCAGATGCGCGACTTCGGCGGCATGGTGTCGTTCCTCGTGCGCGACGAGGAGACGGCGTTGCGGGTCTCGGCGGGCACCAGGGTCTTCACGCTCGCCGAGTCGCTCGGCGGCGTCGAGTCGCTCATCGAGCACCCCGGGCGGATGACCCACGCGTCGGTCGCCGGGTCCGAGCTGGAGGTCGACGCGCGGCTCGTACGACTCTCCGTCGGCATCGAGGACCCGGCGGACCTCGTGGAGGACCTCCGTACGGCGCTCGCGTGAGGCGCGCGTTCGCGCTCGTGGCGCTGCTCGCCGTCGCCTGCGGCGGCGGTGGCGACGCGAAGCCCGCCGCGACGGGCGCCGGCACGACACCGGCCACGACCGCGCCGCCGCTCCCCGCGGAGGCGAAGGCCGTCGTCGACGCGGTCGAGGCGACGTACGCCACGTGCCCCTGCTCCGTCTCGATCCGCGCCAGCGCGTTCGCCACCAAGGAGCACGCCTACTCCGACACGTGGACCGGCGTGTACGACCCCAAGGCCGGCACGGCGTCGCTGCGGGCCAAGGGGGCGCCGACGACCGAGGTGCGGATCGTGGGCGGCATGACGTACGTCCTGCTGCCCGACCACGTCTGGCGGCGGCTCGACTTCTCGAAGCTGCCGGCCGAGCCGCGCAGCGCGTTCGCGTCGCTCGCGCTGGCCGACCCGGCGATCGCGTTCGGGCTGGGCCGCGCCGTGACGTTCGCGCAGGAGACGCAGACGACCGGGCTCGGCACGATCTACGACGTCGAGCACGACCTCGCGAAGGCGGCATCGTCGATGGGCCCGTCCGCCGACCTGTTCCGGCGGTTCTTCCCGGACCCGTCCATGTACGGCAACGTCACGGTCAAGAACGGCGGGCTCGTCACGATCGGCGTGGACGCCGACCCGGGCGACTGGTCGTTCGGCGCGATGCTCTTCGTCACGAAGACGGGTGTGCCGTCGCCGAAGGTCGAGGCGCCGTCCGCGTCGATCACTGTCGACGTCGCGACGTTCGAGGCGTAGGCGTCGCGGGTTCGTGACCCGCTCGTGGCCCGGCGCTCGTAGCGTCCGCGGCAACGAGATCCGGGGGTGTGCCGTGCGAACGATGCGAACCACGCTGGCCCTCGCCGTGCTCGCGCTCGCCGCGTGCGGGGACGCGAAGGAGCCGGCGCCGCCGCCGACGAGCGCGCCCAC
>DASVPJ010000025.1:0-70101 GCA_036382875.1 Mycobacteriales bacterium | reverse complement strand
GCCACGGTCGGGCGGGCCAGGCCCGCGCGACCGACGCTGCGGGCCCGCCCCGCGTTCGTCGCGGAGGCCGTCGCGCTGCTCGCGTGGGGCGGGATGCTCGCGCTGCACGCGGGCCCTCCGCACCACGCGGCGGGCGGGTCGTTGCACGCGGCGCTGCACGCCACGCCGGCCGCGGTCGCGCGCGGCGCGGGGTCGGCGGCCGGCGCGGTCGCGGCCGGGCTGCCGGGGTGGCTGCTGATGACCGCCGCGATGATGGTCCCGGCCGTCTGGCCGGCGGCGTGGCGGGTCGGGACCGGCTCGTTGCGGCGCCGGCGGCACCGCGCGGTGGCGGAGTTCCTGGCGGCGTACCTGCTGGTGTGGGCGGCGTTCGGCGCCGTCGCGCTCGCACTGCTGTCGCGGGCCACGCCGCCGCTCGCGGCGGTGCTCGCGACGGCGGCGGTGTGGCAGCTCACGCCGTGGCACCGGGCGTGCGCCGTCGCCTGCCACCGCGCGACGCCGTTGCCGCCCACGGGACGCGCGGCGGTGCGCGGCACGACGCGCTACGGCCTGCGGCTCGGCCTGGCGTGCGCGGGCTCCTGCTGGGCGCTGATGGCCGTGATGGCGGTCGCGACGACCGGTCACCTCGCCTGGTCGCTCGCGCTCGGCGCGGCCGTCGCGGCGCAGCGGGTGCTCGTGCGGCCGCGGCGTACCGCGCGGCTCGTCGGCGGCCTCCTCGCGCTCGCGTCGGGGGTGGCGGTCCTGGTCTAGCGGGCGACGGCGAGGACGGTGTGCTTCGCGATCGTGACCGGCCCGTCCCCGGTCACGGTCGCGGGGTCCTCGCCGAAGCTCGCGACGTAGGCGCGCACCGCCTCGGCGGGCGCGACGAGCGTGTCCTCGTACGGGTGCAGCGTCACGCCGTCGAACACCTCGGCCATCGCCTCCCCCAGCCGCTCGGCCGGGAACGCCCCGTGCACGTCGGCGCCCCAGCCACGCATGTGCCCCATGCCGTTCGTCGCCACCGCGACCCAGCCGCCCGGGCGCACGACGCGGCGCAGCTCGCGCAGCCCGTCCGCGGGGCGTTCGACGTGGTAGAGCACGTGGTTGCAGACCGCGCCGTCGAACACGGCGTCCCGGAACGGCAGCCGCGTCACGTCGCCGCGCACGTGCTGCCGCATGGCCGGCGAGCGGTCGAGCAGCGTCAGCCGCGCGCCGTGGTCGTACTCCCACAGCGCGCCGGTCCCGGCGCCGGCGTCGAGCACCCGCTCGCCGGGTGACAGCGGGAGGCGGGCGCGGACGAAGTCGTACCAGGGCACGGGGTTGGTGCCGTAGCGGTGGATCGCGATGCGGGCCTCGAGGTTGCGCGGGTCGGAGTAGTCGTCGCCCATCAGGACGAGCGCCGCCGTTCCTTCTCCTCCTGCGAACGCCGGCGGGTCCACTCGCGCATCCGCGCGGGGTAGCCGGTGGCGTTGACGTCGTAGACCGGGATGCCGAGCCGCTTGCCCAGCTCGGCGGCCGCCTTCGGGTCCTCGACGCGGCGTCGGGTCCACTCGCCGTCGTGCGCCACGAGCGCGACCGTGGTGTCCGTCACCGCGGTGCGCGGCTCGACGTAGGCCTCCACGCCCCGGCGCGACGACGCCCACTCCACGAGGTGCGTGACGTCGGCGGAGTCGGCGCGGCGCAGCGTGCCCGGGCGCTGCTTGCGGCGGAAGAGCCCCACGCGATCAACCGTATAGCCTTAGCGGTGGCTCAACATCACGAACGCGAGGAGATGAACGGTGGCTGGCGGCACGTACGACCTCGTCGTCCTCGGCGGCGGCAGCGGCGGCTACGCCGCGGCGCTGCGGGCGGCCGAGCTGGGGCTCACGGTGGCGCTCGTGGAGCGCGACAAGGTCGGCGGCACGTGCCTGCACCGCGGCTGCATCCCGACCAAGGCGCTGCTGCACGCCGGCGAGGTCGCCGACGCCGCGCGCGAGTCCGAGCAGTTCGGCGTCAAGGCGACGTTCGAGGGCATCGACGTGCCCAAGGTCAACGCCTACAAGGACAAGGTCGTCGAGAAGCTCTACAAGGGCCTCTCCGGCCTCATCAAGTCCCGCAAGATCGAGCTCGTCGCCGGCACCGGCCGCCTCACCTCGCCGACCACCGTCGAGGTCGAGGGCCACGGCACGCTCACCGCGACCAAGGCCGTCGTGCTCGCGACCGGCTCGGTGCCGAAGACGCTGCCCAGCCTGGAGCTCGACGGCACCCAGGTGATCACCTCCGACGAGGCGTTGAGGCTCGACCGCGTGCCCAAGTCGGCCGTGATCCTCGGCGCCGGCGCGATCGGCTGCGAGTTCGCGTCGGCGTGGAAGTCGTTCGGCGCCGAGGAGATCACGATCGTCGAGGCGCTCCCCCACCTCGTGCCGTTGGAGGAGGAGTCCTCGTCCAAGCTGCTGGAGCGCGCGTTCCGCAAGCGCGGGATCGCGTTCGAGCTCGGCGCGCGGTTCGCGGGCGTCAAGACGACCGACTCGGGCGTCACCGTGTCGCTGGAGAGCGGCAAGACGATCGAGGCGGAGCTGCTGCTCGTCGCGGTCGGCCGCGGCCCCGTGTCGTCCGGCCTCGGGTACGAGGAGGCCGGCGTGAAGATGGAGCGCGGCTACGTCCTCGTGGACGAGATGTGCCGCACCTCCGTCGCCGGCGTCTACGCCGTCGGCGACCTGATCCCGACCCTCCAGCTCGCGCACGTCGGCTTCGCCGAGGGCATCCTCGTCGCCGAGCACGTCGCCGGGCTCGACCCGCAGCCGATCGACTACGACGGCGTGCCGCGCGTGACGTACTCCGAGCCCGAGGTGGCCTCCGTCGGCATCACGTCGAAGGTCGCCAAGGAGCGCGGCCACGACGTCGTCACCGTCACCTACGACCTGGCCGGCAACGGCAAGAGCCAGATCCTGGGTACGGCCGGTGCCGTGACGCTCGTCGCGCAGAAGGACGGCCCGGTCCTCGGCATCCACATGGTCGGCTCGCGCGTCGGCGAGCTCATCGCGGAGGCGCAGCTCATCACCAACTGGGAGGCGTACGCCGACGACGTCGCCCACCTCATCCACCCCCACCCGACCATGTCGGAGGCGGTCGGCGAGGCGCACCTGGCGCTGGCCGGCAAGCCGTTGCACAGCCACTCCTAGGAGGAGTCCTCGATGGCCGTCTCGGTCACCATGCCCCGGCTCGGCGAGTCCGTGACGGAGGGCACCGTCACGCGCTGGCTGAAGAAGGAGGGCGAGCAGGTCCAGGCCGACGAGCCGCTGCTCGAGGTCTCGACCGACAAGGTCGACACCGAGATCCCCGCGCCCGCCTCCGGCGTGCTGACGTCGATCAAGGTGAGCGAGGACGAGACCGTCGAGGTCGGCGCCGAGCTGGCCGTCATCGAGGCCGAGGGCGCCGCCTCCGGCTCGTCGGCGGAGCCCGCCGAGTCGGCCGGCGCGGCCGACGCCGGGGCGGCCGACCCGGAGCCGGCCGAGGAGACGAAGCCCGCCGAGGCGCGCACCGAGGCCCCGCCGGCCGAGCAGGAGGCTCCCGACCAGGCGGCCGGCACCGCGCCGGCGGCGGCCGAGACGTTCGGCGGCGGCGAGGACGCCGGCGACGACGACGGCCCCACGCACGAGGAGGTCGCCGCGCGCGCCGAGGCGTCCGTCGACTCCGCGCCCGCGCCGGCCACCGGCGACGGCAAGCCCTCCTACGTCACCCCGCTGGTCCGCAAGCTCGCCTCCGAGCACGGCGTCGACCTCGGCGCCGTGACCGGCACCGGCGTCGGCGGCCGCATCCGCAAGCAGGACGTCCTCGACGCCGCCAAGGGCGGGGCCGCCGCCCCCGCCGCCGCCGCCAAGCCCGCCGCGACGGCCGCTCGTCCCGCGGCTGCGGCGGCCCCGGCCGCGCGCGCCGCCGCGCCGTCCCAGGCCCACCTGCGCGGCAAGACCGAGAAGCTCTCCCGCCTGCGCACGGTCATCGCGCAGCGGATGGTGGAGTCGTTGCAGGTCTCGGCCCAGCTCACCACCGTGGTCGAGGTCGACGTCACGAAGATCGCCCGGCTGCGCGACGCGGCCAAGACCGAGTTCGAACGCCGCGAGGGCACGAAGCTGTCGTTCCTCCCGTTCTTCGCGGTCGCCGCGATCGAGGCGCTCAAGCAGTTCCCGGTCGTCAACTCCTCGATCGACCTGCAGGCCGGCACCGTGACGTACCACGACGGCGTCCACCTCGGGATCGCGGTGGACACCGACCGCGGGCTGCTCGTGCCGGTCATCCAGGACGCCGGCGACCTGAACCTCGGCGGCATCGCGCGCAAGGTCGCCGACCTCGCGGAGCGCACCCGGTCCAACCGCGTCACGCCGGACGAGCTCGGCGGCGGGACGTTCACGCTGACCAACACCGGCAGTCGCGGCGCGCTGTTCGACACGCCGATCATCAACCAGCCGCAGGTCGCGATCCTCGGCACCGGCTCCGTCGTCCGGCGCCCCGTCGTCGTCGCCGACCCGGAGCTGGGCGAGGTCGTGGCCGTGCGTTCGATGGTGTACCTGGCGCTGTCGTACGACCACCGGATCGTCGACGGCGCGGACGCCGCCCGCTACCTCACGGCCGTGAAGGAGCGGCTGGAGGAGGGCGCGTTCGAGGCCGAGCTCGGGATCGACGCCTAGCGGACGCCAGTGGCGCCGTAACGCCACGCCGCTGCGGCGGCCCACGCACGACGCGTGGCTACGATCCGACCAGTCGTCCAAGTCCACGGGGGAACCACGTGCTCCATCCGCACGACCCGCCGGCGTTCCCGTTCAACTCCACACCGACCGGGATCGCCTTCACCGCCGTGTGCACGGCGGTCGGTGCCGTCGTCGGCGGTCTCGTCAACGGTGCCGTGTCACGCCGCGCGGCGCGGCGCGACGCGGGGGAAGCGGAACGTCGTGAGGTCGCGGCGAAGCTCCGCGGCGACGTGGCTCGGATCGAGGCGGCGCTCGGCGACGACACCGCGGGACGCGCGCGTGCTGTCGACGCCGCCGCGGCCGCGTTCCGCGAGACCGCCAATGTCGAGCTCGGGGGGCCGGGGACGGAACGGCTCCAGGCCGTATCAACCGAGTTCGTGAACAAGCTCGTCGTGCTGGAGGAACAGCTCGGCCCGACGACGCCACACGATCCCGCGGCGCGGTCGTTGATCGACGACTTCCTGTCGTCGTTGCACGCCTACGCCAACGGCTGGCGCGTCCCGCGGCGACTCCGCGGCCGTCCCGGAGTGCTGGGCTGGCGGCGACGGCACCGTGGTGGCGTTCCCCCGCCGGAGCCCGCCGCAGCCACCGGGAGCACTGTCAGACGGAGTTGATAGCGTCGCGCTGTGGCCGGGCTCTTCCTCTATGAACACCGAGTACGTACAGTCGGAGGACCGCCCCGCCGCAGTGCCACTACCAAGGAGGCACGCTGGCGACCCGCCCACGACACCCCGACGGTGACGTTCAGGCGGCGCTCGAAGCCGCCGACCACAAGGAGTGGGACTCCGAGCAACGCGGCCGCTACTGGGTCGTCGCCTGTCCCGGGCTCATCCACATCCAGTACCTCACGTTCGGCGACACCGCCGATGCGGCATCGGCGGAGCCGCTGATGAACCTCGTGAACAAGTGCACCTGCCGGAGGAGACGATGAAGAAGTACAAGCTGGACGTCGGCCTGCGGGTCGTCGGGGAGGCCGGCAGCGACTTCAACGCCTTCCTGGACCTGCTGATGAAGAACCTGCTGCGCCGGGAGTCCCTGCTCGACGCGGCGTTGTCCGTAGACCTCACCCACACCGGTCGCAAGAACCGCCCCTACGCCGTCGTTGACCTCTCGATCGTGCTCGAAGCCTCGTCACCGTTCCCGGCGTCGAAGATCGGGTTCGTCAACCTGCGCGCGGCGATCATCGCGTCGGGCGGGACGCCGAGCGGATGGGACGACTCGTTGTTCGATCCGGCCGACATCGAGGAGCTCAAGGAACGGACGCCGGCGCTCACGCACCCGCGTGCCACGGTCGAGAACTTCGCCGTGCACAGCGTCGCGGCGTAACGGCTAGAAGCGGCGGAACGGGTCGCGCGCGGGCGGCATCGGCTGCTCGATGCGCGGCCCGTCCACGGTCTGGCCGACCAGCTTCAGCACCGTCGTGAGGATCGACTCGGTCGTCTCGCCCGCGTCGATGCCGGACTGGGTGACCATCGAGCGGTAGATCGTCACGTAGTTCTTCGAGGGCGTGTCGTACGTCCAGTCCACCGAGCCGAGGTGGACGGCGCTGCCCTTCGTGCCACCGACGCCGTCCCACGGCCCCGACCACACCTGCACGCCGGCGGGACCGGCGGAGAACCGCCCGCCCGCCGACACGTCGAACCGCGCGGCCTCCTGGAGCAGCTCGCGCGCGACGCGTTCGTCGAGCACGAGCGACGGCCGGACGCGGCTGGCCAGCGCCGCCTTCGCGGCGCCCTCTGCCCAGCCCGGCGAGCCGGGTCGCATCGGTGGCTGGGTCACGCCCGCCATCCTAGGTGCGCGCGCCCGCGTTGGGTGGACCCGCGTGCCGGAGTGACTACGCCGCACCATCCGTTCCGGCGACTCGCCTCGATTCGTCCCCCGGACGACGCGGCGCGGTGCCACGCTCCCCCGACCGCCCGTGCCCGCGGGCGTGCCCAACACGTCAGGGGGGTCCAGCCGTGCACGCACGATCCCGTCTCACCCGGCTCCTCGTCGGAGCCGTCGCCGTCGCGGCCGTCGCCGGCAGCGGCACCACCACGGCCGGCGCGACCGCCGCACCGCCCGGCGAGTTCGCCCTGTCGATGGCCGGCGACCGCCTGCAGAAGGCGCTCGCCCGCTCGCCCCACTACGCGGGTGTCCGCGCGTCCGCGGACCGCTCCGGCATGGACGTCTACTCCACCAGCCCGCGCAACGCCGCCCTGCGCGACGCCGCGCGCCGGGCCGCCCGTGACGTCCCGGTCCGCTTCCTCGCCGCCGAGCACACGTGGGCGGAGCTGCTCGCCCTGAGCGCCCGGATCACCGCGGACAGTGCCGACCTCGCCGCCCGCGGCCACACGCTGCGGTTCGTCGCGCCGTCGGTCCTGCGCAACTCCCTGGAGGTCGGCCTCGCGCACCCGACGGAGGCGGCCGCCGCCGCGTTCACCGCGCGCTACGGCCCCGCCGTGCGCGTCGTGCAGGGCGACGACCTGCTGCCCACGTCGAGCCGCCTCAACGACGTGTCGCCGTGGAACGGGGGCGACTTCATCGCGTTCGACAACGGGCAGGGCTGCACGTCCGGGCCGGCCGTCAAGAACGCCTCCGGCAAGACGTACCTGCTCACGACGGGCCACTGCTTCTTCCCGCACAACACCATCGACGCGTACGCCTGGACGGGCCGGTACGGGTACCGCGTCTTCAACGGCGCGTGGGACCTCGGCGGCGACGCGCAGACGTTCATGGGCTGGGCCGCCGCGGAGTACGGGTACGGCTACGACTCGGCGCTGATCGACACCGCCGCCAGCGCTCTCGTGTGGCGCACCGCGAACCCGAACGACCAGAGCACCGGCGTGCCGCAGAAGGCGGTGTTCGCCAGCACGGAGAACACCAGCATGCTCTGCGTCTCCGGCGCGTACAGCGGGGAGCGCTGCGCGAACGAGGTGGACCAGATCGAGGTCACGCGCTGGTACAGCGGGGAGGCCCCGTACCTCTTCCCGGACTCGTACATCAGCCACGTCGTCCACGCGCACAACAGCAACGGCGTCGACGCCGGCGGTCCCGGCGACAGCGGCGCCGCGGTCTACACCGTCCAGACGGGCGGGCTGTACCTGACCGGCGTGCTGCTGGGCGGCATCGACAACAACTCGAACATGGACTGCACCCGGCTCAACAACCTGGCCGCCCGCACGGGCCAGTGCTCGAACAGGTTCGCGTTCGCCAACCTGTCGAGCGTGATGAACCACCGCGGCGTGTCGCTCGTCACCCGCTGACGGCCCGCGCGGGGCGTCCGGACACCCGGGCGCCCCACGCGGCTACGCTGCGCGCCATGCGGATCGTGGCGTTCGGCGGCGGCGGGCTCGGCAGCTACGGCGGGCGGCGGCCGCTCATCGAGCACGTCCTCTCGCTCACCGGCAAGGAGGACCCGAGCCTCTGCTACCTCGGCACCGCGATGGGCGACAACAGCGACTACGCGCTGATGTTCTACGACGCCGCCCGCGAGCTGGGGGTCGAGGCGAGCCACGTCAACCTGTTCCCCCAGCCGAACGTCCGCGACCTGCGCGCGCACCTGCTCGCGCAGGACGCGATCTACGTCGGCGGCGGCAGCGTGGCGAACCTGCTCGCCGTCTGGCGCGCGCACGGCGTCGACACGGTCATGCGCGAGGCGTGGGAGGCGGGCGTCGTGCTCTCCGGCACCAGCGCGGGGAGCCTGTGCTGGTTCGCCGGCGGGACGACGGACTCGTTCCGGCCGGAGCTGGACCCGTTCACGAACGGCCTAGGGCTGATCCCCGCGAGCCACGCGCCGCACTACGACTCGGAGCCGCGCCGCCGCCCGCTGTACCAGCAGCTCGTCCGCGACGGCGTGATCCCGCCCGGCTGGGCCGCCGACGACCACGTGGGCCTGGTCTTCGAGGGCACCGAGCTCGCGGAGGCCGTCACGATCCGCGAGGGCGCGGCGGCCTGGCGGGTCGAGCGCGACGGCGAGACACGGATCGAGCCGCGGAGGCTGTGAGACCCTGGGAGGCGTGAGGTACGAGCGCCTCGGGCTGGTCCCGTACGACGACGCGTGGGCGATGCAGCGCGACCTGCACGCCCGGCGCGTGGCCGGCGACGCCGAGGACACCTGCCTGCTCCTCGAGCACCCGAGCGTCTACACCGCCGGCAAGCGCACCGAGGACGCCGAACGCCCCTCCGACGGCACGCCCGTCATCGACGTAGACCGCGGCGGCAAGATCACCTGGCACGGCCCCGGCCAGCTCGTCGGGTACCCGATCCTCCGGCTCGCGGATCCGGTCGACGTGGTCGCGCACGTGCGCCGGATCGAGCAGGCGCTGATCGACGTGTGCGCGGCGTTCGGCGTGCCGGACGCCGGCCGCGTCGAGGGCCGCAGCGGCGTCTGGGTCAACGGCGCCAAGGTCGCCGCCATCGGCATCCGGGTCAGCCAGGGCGTGACGATGCACGGCTTCGCGCTGAACTGCGACCCCGACCTGACGGCGTACGACCGCATCGTCCCGTGCGGCATCCGCGACGCCGGGGTCACGTCGCTGTCCGTCCTCACCGGCCGCCGGATCACGGTCGGCGACGCGCTGCCAGTCGTCGAGGACGCGCTGACGTCCGTGCTGGAGGGCGTCCGTGGCTGACGAACGCCGCCTGCTCCGGATCGAGGCGCGCAACGCCGCCACGCCGATCGAGCGCAAGCCGGAGTGGCTCAAGATCAAGCTGAAGACGGGCCCCGAGTACGCCGCCGTCGCCGACCTGGTCCGCTCCGAGGGGCTGCACACGGTCTGCCAGGAGGCCGGCTGCCCGAACATCTACGAGTGCTGGGAGGACCGGGAGGCGACGTTCCTCATCGGCGGCGACCAGTGCACGCGCCGGTGTGACTTCTGCCAGATCGACACCGGCCGGCCGCAGCCGCTCGACCGGGACGAGCCGCGCCGCGTCGCCGAGTCGGTCCGCACGATGGGGCTGCGCTACGCCACCGTCACCGGCGTCGCGCGCGACGACCTGCCGGACGGCGGGGCGTGGCTCTACGCGGAGACCGTCCGGCAGATCCACGCGCTCAACCCGGACTGCGGCGTCGAGCTGCTGATCCCGGACTTCAAGGCCGACCCGGCGCAGCTCCGCGAGGTGTTCGACAGCCGGCCGGAGGTGCTGGCGCACAACGTCGAGACGGTGCCGCGGATCTTCAAGCAGATCCGCCCGGCGTTCACCTACGAACGCTCGCTCGGCGTGCTGCGCCAGGCGCACGACGACGGCCTGGTCACCAAGTCGAACCTCATCCTCGGCATGGGCGAGACCGTCGACGAGGTCCGCGAGGCGCTCCGCGCGCTGCGCGAGGTCGACTGCGACCTGGTGACGATCACCCAGTACCTGCGGCCGACCGTCCGGCACCACCCGGTCGACCGCTACGTGAAGCCGGAGGAGTTCGTCGCGCTCAAGGCCGAGGCCGAGGCGATGGGCTTCCTCGGGGTGCAGTCCGGGCCGCTCGTCCGGTCGTCCTACCGCGCCGGCAAGATGTATGCGGCGGCTGTGGCGGCGAAGGTGGCGTCGCCGGTACCCTGACCGGCGTCCGATTCACCCCCGTTCACGTAGGAGTGTGCCCCCCATGCGCAACGCAGCACGCCTCGTTCTGGCCGCCGCCGTCGCGGCCGCCGTCCTGCCCGCGGCCTCGGCCAACGCGTACTACTGCGGCAAGCTCGACCCCGCCTGCCGCGCGATCTGCCGCGTCGGTGCCCTCGCCGACCTGCAGTGCGTGGACTAGGAGGAGACGACATGCGACGTACCCTCGCCGCCCTGACCATCGCCGCCGCCGCGGCGACCGTCGTCCCCGCCACCCAGGCGGAGGCTGTGTACTGCGGGCTGCTCCAGCCCGTCTGCTCGGTCGTCTGCCGCGTCGGCGAGCTCGCCGGCGCGTACTGCCTGGACTAGCCCGTCCCGCCGCGCCGCGCCCGTTTTCCTGGACGGGCGCGGCGCGGTGGCCGTTCCACCCCTCGGAAGGAGTCCCCTCGTGCGCCAGACCCTCCGCCTCGCCCTCGCCGCCGCCGCCGTCGCGGCCCTGACCGCCCCCGCCGCCCCGGCGAGCGCGATCTACTGCAGGGAGCCGCTCACCAGCGCGTGCGCGACGCTCTGCCGGGTGCTCACCACGCTCGGCGAGCCCTGCCCGCGCTAGCTCCCGACGAACAGCCGCACGGCCAGCGCGACCAGCAGCACCGCGAACCCGCGGCGCAGCGTCACCTCGCTGCGGCCGAGGGCGAACGACGCCCCGGCCAGCGCGCCGGTGAAGATGCCGGCCGCGACCAGCAGCCCGGCGCGCACGTCGACGTGCCCGGCGCGGGCGTACGACACGACCGCCAGCACGCCCACGGGCAGCAGCAGCGCGAGCAACGACGTCCCCGTCGCGGTCTTCTGGCCGTAGCCCATGATCACGACGAGCGCCGGCACCACGACGACGCCGCCGCCGATCCCGAACACCCCGGACAGCACGCCCGCGACGAGGCCGATCAGCAGGGGCAGCGCGATCTCGCTCACCGCGCCAACCTACCGGCGAGTGGGCCGGCGCCGGCGAGTGGGCTCGCGCCGTGCGAGTGGGCTCGCGCGGTGCGAGTGGGCTAGCGTCGGCGAATGGCCGAGCTCGTGTACCGCCCCGTGATCGGCGCCGCGCTGGCGGCGTTCAAGGCCCTCGACCTGCGCATCGACGTGCGCGGCGCGGAGCACCTGCCCGCGACCGGCGGCGCGGTGATCGCGAGCAACCACGTGTCGTACGTGGACTTCGTGTTCACCGGCCTCGCCGCCCGCCAGCGGGACAAGGACCGGCTCGTGCGGTTCCTCGCCAAGAAGGAGATCTTCGACAAGCGGCTGCCGGGGCTGCTCATGCGGGGCATGGGCCACATCCCGGTGGACCGCAGCGCCGGCGCCGGGTCGTACCGCGACGCGGTCGCGGCGCTGCGCGGCGGCGAGCTGATCGGCATGTTCCCGGAGGCGACGATCAGCCGGTCGTTCTGCCTCAAGGAGTTCAAGAACGGCGCCGCCCGGATGGCGATCGAGGCGGGCGTCCCGCTCGTGCCGTCGGTCGTCTGGGGCACCCAGCGGCTGCTCACCAAGGGCCGCAAGCGCGAGCTGGTCCGGCACGTGCCGGTGCTCGTCCGGGTCGGGGCGCCGTTGCACCCCGGCCCCGGCGACGACGCGACCGAGGTGACCGTCGTGCTGAAGGAACGGATGCAGGCGCTGCTGGACGAGGCGGTGGCGGCGTACCCCGAGTCGCCGGCCGGCGCGTGGTGGCTGCCCGCGCACCTCGGCGGCGGGGCGCCGACCCCCGAGGAGGTCGCGGCGGGGAGGTGACGCCCTGCCACATATCCTGTGCGCCATGTCGTCGAAGCCCCCGGGCAAGCTCCGCCAGATCGGCCAGATGGTCGTCCTCACCGCGAAGGCCGACAAGCGCTACGTCCCGATCGTCGCGACCGCCGTCGTCGTCACGGTCGTCGTGGTGTTCCTGCTGTTCTCGTGGCTGCTCAACCCGGTCGTCGGCGGCATCCTCGCGGTGCTGTCCGGCCTGATCGCGTTCACGTCGGTGACCGGCCGGCGCGGGCAGTCGGCGGCGTTCGCGAACATCGAGGGGCAGCCCGGCGCGGCGGCCGCGGTGCTCAACTCGCTGCGCGGCGACTGGCGGGTCACGCCGGCGGTGGCGTTCAACCGCAACCAGGACCTGGTGCACCGCGCGATCGGCCGGGCCGGCGTCGTGCTCGTCGCGGAGGGGTCCGGCGGCGCGCGCACCCGCGAGCTGCTCTCCGGCGAGCTGAAGAAGGTGCGCCGCGCGCTCGGCCCGGACGCGCCGCTGCACGACATCGTGGTCGGCAACGGTGAGGGCCAGGTGCCGTTGAAGCGGCTCAACGTGCACGTCATGAAGCTGCCGCGCACGCTCAAGCCGCGCGAGGTCAACGTCATCGACTCGCGCCTCAAGGCGCTCGGCGGCCCGTCGATGCCGTTGCCGAAGGGCCCGCTGCCGACGCGGATGCCCCGTGGCGGCAAGATGCGGTGACGGCGTAACGTCCGTGAAACACGCGGGACACGGCGGCGAAACCGCCTCCCGCTACCGTGCTCCGCAGCACGACCCGCGCTCCGCGCCTTCCCCGGCCGTGCGTCCGCCGACACCTGGAGGGTGCATGTTCACCAACGCCGACGACGTCCTGAAGTTCATCAAGGACGAGGGCGTTCAGTTCATCGACGTCCGGTTCTGCGACCTGCCGGGCGTCATGCAGCACTTCACGTTCCCCGCCTCGAACTTCGGCCCCTCGGTGTTCCAGGACGGCCTCATGTTCGACGGGTCGTCGATCCGCGGGTTCCAGCAGATCCACGAGTCGGACATGCTGCTGCTCCCGGACCCGACGACCGCGATGCTCGACCCGTTCCGCCAGCACAAGACGCTGAACCTGACGTTCTTCATCCACGACCCGCTCACGGGTGAGGCGTACAGCCGGGACCCCCGCAACATCGCGGCGAAGGCGGAGGCCTACCTCAAGGGCACCGGCATCGCGGACACGACGTACTTCGGGCCGGAGGCGGAGTTCTACATCTTCGACTCGGTGCGCTACGACACCAACCAGCACTCGTCGTTCTACTACCTCGACTCGGTCGAGGCGGCGTGGAACACCGGGCGCGAGGAGGCCGGCGGCAACCTCGGCTACAAGCCGCGGTACAAGGGCGGCTACTTCCCGGTCTCGCCGATGGACCACTTCACCGACCTGCGGTCGGAGATGGTCCGGGTGCTGATCGAGTGCGGCATCGACGTCGAGATGCAGCACCACGAGGTCGGCACCGCCGGCCAGGCGGAGATCGACTTCCGCTTCGGCACGCTGCTGAAGACCGCCGACAACCTGATGAACTTCAAGTACGTCGTCAAGAACGTCGCCCGCGCGCACGGCCGCACGGTGACGTTCATGCCGAAGCCGATCTTCCAGGACAACGGCTCGGGCATGCACTGCCACCAGAGCCTCTGGAAGGACGGCGAGCCGCTGTTCTACGACGAGATCGGCTACGGCGGCCTGTCCGACACCGCGCGCTACTACATCGGCGGCCTGCTCAAGCACGCGCCCGCGCTGCTCGCGTGGACCAACCCGACGACGAACTCGTACCGCCGCCTCGTCCCCGGCTACGAGGCGCCGGTCAACCTCGTCTACTCGCAGCGCAACCGGTCGGCCTGCTGCCGCATCCCGATCACCGGGTCGAACCCGAAGGCGAAGCGCATCGAGTTCCGCGTGCCGGACCCGTCCTGCAACCCGTACCTGGCGTTCGCCGCGATGCTGATGGCCGGCCTGGACGGCGTGCGCAACAAGATCGAGCCGCCGGAGCCCGTGGACAAGGACCTCTACGAGCTGCCGCCGGACCAGCTCGCGGCGGTGCCGCAGGTGCCGGGGTCGCTGGAGGCGGTGCTCGACGAGCTCGAGGCGGACCACGAGTTCCTGCTCGAGGGCGGGGTGTTCACGCCCGACGTCATCGAGACCTGGGTCGACTACAAGCGCACGAACGAGGTCGACGCCGTGCGGCTGCGCCCGCACCCGTACGAGTTCAACATGTACTACGACATCTGACGCGCAGCGCGCCGATCCGCCGCGCGCGGGTCGGCGGGTGCCGTCGCCGCCTGGCGACCGCCGCACGCACGAAGGCCCCGGGATCGCTCCCGGGGCCTTCGTGGTGTGGCGGGTGCTACTTGGCGGTGCCGGTCAGGCAGACGCAGCTACCGTCGCTGATGTCGCACCGGAGGATGATCGCCGGGACGATCTGGATGCAGACGCAGCTACCGTCGCTGACGGTGCCCGGCACTTCCTGGCCGGCCGCGCCGGCGACCGCGCGCAGGTCGTCGTTCGAGAGCTCGCCGAGGTACTCGGTGCGGAGCGAGAGCTTCTTCACGAGGGGTCTCCTGGGTAGAGGGGTGCGGCAGGGGCCTGCCGCGGGGAGAGCGTTACTTCGTGCCGATCGTGCAGACGCAGCTGCCCGCGCTGATGTCGCAGGCCGGGATGCGGAAGTCCGCGATCGCGACGCAGACGCAGCTGCCGTCGCTGACGGTGCCCGGGACCTCCTGGCCGGCCGCGCCCGCGACGGCGCGCAGGTCGTCGTTCGACAGCTCGCCGAGGTACTCGGTGCGAAGCGAGAGCTTCTTCATGGGCTACTCCTGTCCGACGCGCGACAGATCTTGCCGCGCGTGCGCCCGAACGTAGCGATCCGGACATATCGGGTACAGGCGTAGGACTCACCCCCCAATTCCTACAAACGCCGTGCGAGGGTGGTCGCTCACCCTCGCGCTGGGCCGCGGCCGTGGCAGAGTCGGGCGCGCGATGACCGCCTGGGCTCCCCTCCTCGACGGCGCGGCGCGCTCGCGCGCCGTGGCGCTGGCCGACGCCGTCGCCGGCGCGCTGCTCGCGGCGCCGCCGACCGGCGGGGACGTCACGCCGACCTGGCACGGCACGCTCGGCGCGGCGGTGTTCCTGACCGCGTGGGGCCGGTTCGCCGGGCGCGCCGACTGCGCCGCGGCCGGGGCCGCCCTGCTGGACGCGGCGGTGGACGCCGCTGCGGCGCAGCCGCCGACCGTCGGCCTGTACGGCGTCCCGGTCGGCCTGGCGTTCGCCGCCGCGATGCTCGACCCCGCCGGCGAGAGCGACGTCGACGCGTTCGTGGCGAACGTCGTGGACCGCGCGTCGTGGCCGGGGGCGCACGAGGTGCTGTACGGGCTCGCCGGGACCGGCGCGTACTGCCTGGCCCGGCTCCCCCGACCGCCGGCCCGCCGCGCGGTGGACGCCGCAGTGCGGCACCTGGCGAACGCCGCCCGCGAGGAGCCCGACGGGGTGACCTGGGCGTACGCACCACCCCCCGGTGGGGCGTTCGCGTTCAACGAGTACCGGCCCGAGGGCCACGTGAACCTCGGCTTCGCGCACGGCGTCCCCGGCATCGTGGCGTTCCTCGCGGGCGCGGCGGAGGCGGGCGCGCCGGGCGCGCGCGAGCTGCTCGCGCCGGCCGTGCGGTGGCTCCTCGCGCAGCGCCGCCCGCCGGGCGCGGGGTCGGCGTTCGCCGGGTTCGTCTTCCCGGGCCAGGACGCGCCGCCGGCCCGGCTGGCCTGGTGCTACGGCGACCCCGGCGTCGCGGTGGCGCTGCTGGCCGCCGGCCGGGCGCTCGGCGACGGCGGCGTGCTCGACGCGGCCCGGGAGGTGGCGAGGGGGTGCGCCGGCCGCGCCCCCGAGGAGGCGGAGGGCGCGACGCTCTGCCACGGGTCCGCCGGGCTCGGCCACCTGTTCAACCGGCTCGGGCAGGGGCTCGGCGACGAGCGGCTGCTCGACCTCGCCCGCTACTGGTTCGACGTGACGGTGACCCGCGACGCGGCGGGGCTCACGGTCGTGGACCGGGCGGCGGTGACGGCGCTGCTCGACGCGGGCGCGACGGTCACGGTCGACGCGGGGTACGGCCTGCTCCTCGGCGCCGCGGGCGCGGGGCTCGCGCTGCTGTCCGCGGCGACCGCGGAGCCGCCGTGGTGGGACGGCCCGCTGCTCGTGACGCCGTTCGCCGGGTCCGCCGGGTCCGCCGGGTCCGCCGGATGAACGCCGCGTACCGGCTCGTCCTGGCGGCGCCGCCGGTCGACGACTACCTGCGGCTGCGCACCGAGTCGGGGCTCTCGACGCGGACGCGCGCGCAGGCCGAGGCCGCGCTGCCCGGCTCGTGGGCGGCCTGCCACGTCGTGCACGCCGGGAGCGGCGAGGTCGTCGGGATGGGGCGGCTGCTCGGCGACGGCGGCTGGTACTTCCACGTCGTCGACATGGCCGTGCTGCCCGCGCACCAGCGCCGCGGCATTGGCGACGCGGTGCTGGCCGCGTTGCTCGACCGGGTGCGCGCGGTGGCGCCGCCGGGCGCGTACGTGAACCTGCTCGCCGACCCGCCCGGGCGGCGGCTGTACGAGCGGCACGGCTTCGCCGAGACCGCGCCGGCGTCCGTCGGCATGGCGTTGCGGCTGCCGTAGCGGTCAACCTCGCGCCACCGGCACGGAAGGTGAATCGCACCGTCGCGGCACCGTTTACGCGCGCCGGACGCGGGGACCTGTCGCGCGCCGGTTTCGATGCCCTTCGCGCCCCCTCAGGCGATGCGCCGGCGTCATCGTCCTGCTGTCGCGAAGGGGAAGTCCGTGCGAAGAGTCTCTGCTGTGCTGCCCGCGGTCGTCGCCGCGGGGATGGCCGGCGTGCTGCCGGCGGCACCCGCCCACGCCGCTCCGGTGCGTTCCGACAACGTCATCGTCACCTACCAGGACGCCGGCTCGGGCTGCGCCACGACGAACCAGACGGTCGTCATGGTCAACCCGTTCACCGGAGTCCAGACCGCCGCGCTCGGCAAGCCCACCGGCATGACCGGCGTGCTGAACGAGGCCAAGCCGTTCGACCGCAACAACAAGATCGTCGCCGTGTGGGGCGGCAACTCCACCGGCACCGGCGGTCTCGGCGTGTTCACGCGGACCGGCGCGACCACCGGCTCGTGGACGAGCTTCGCGTTCCCGACGTCGTTCGAGCGGGCCGACGCCGACAGCGGCAACAACGTCCACTCCGTCGCGGCGCTGCCCGACGGCTCGTTCGCGGTCGCGCAGGTGGGCACCATCAGCGGCCAGAGCGGCAGCGGCTTCATCGTCGTGTTCACCGCGGACGGGAACATCAAGGACTACGAGCCGCTGTCCAGCGCGCACGGCGTGGAGTACGACCCGATCGAGGGCGCGCTCTACGGGATCGGCTACAAGACGATCCAGAAGTACAGCTACGACTCGGCGACGAAGCAGCTCTCGTTCGTGAAGTCGTACACGCTGCCGCCGCCGTCCGATCCGACGAAGGTGGCGGGCGGGCACGACCTCAGCCGCCGGCGCACGGACTCCAAGTACCTCGTCACCACGAACTCGTACACCTACGTGTTCGACCCGAAGGCCACCGACGTCTCGACGCAGTTCGTGCAGGTGACCACGACGGGCGGCGCGACGCTGAACCCCGGCGTCAAGAGCATCGACGAGCAGTTCGACGGCACGACGGTCTACGAGTACTACCACGCGGGATCGCGGTTCTGGTTCCTCGACGGGACGTCGAAGGCGGGGCCCGCCTGCATGGCGCCGTACAAGGCGCGGTGGATCTGGGCGCCGGGTGCCGAGCTGCACCGCGAGCACCTCGCGGCCGCGCCGACGGGCACGGCCGGCGTCGCGGAGCCGTTCCTCTGGCAGAACCAGCTCGTCCGCGCCGACAAGGCGACGCCCGACGCCGTCGGGTCGACGATCTGGGCGGGCTACGCGTCCACGTACGACGAGGGCACCGTCGCGCAGAACATCAAGAACCAGCTCGGCAACGGCAACGTGAACGGCGGGACCGGCAAGGTGCCGTACATCATGTTCTACCACTGGGGTGACGGGAACGAGCCGGACGAGCCCGGTCCCGACGTCCCCGACATGTCGGAGGCCGAGACCGGCAGCACCGAGGACTACGAGCACTGGTACGACTTCGCGCGGACGATCGCCGGCGCCATCGGCCACGACAACCGTGCGTACGTCGTGATCGAGTCGGAGTGGGACGTCAACGGCAAGACCAGCGCCTGCTCGACCAAGTTCATCAACGGCATGAACACCGTCATCGACATCTTCGAGGACCTGGCGCCGAACGCGGTCCTCGTGAACAGCCCCGGCATGTGGAAGAGCGACTCCGACTACACGTGCTTCACGCCGGCCAAGCGGTTCGACGTGCAGGGCTTCCCGCTGCACGTGGTGCACGGGTCCGACGACTGCACCAAGAAGCTCAACGGCTCCTACTACGACGGCGGCTACGACACGCTGCAGGCCGCGAAGGACGACGTGATCCCGCGCATCAAGCGCAACGTCGAGAAGGCGAAGCGGCTCTTCTCGTCCACGTCGAAGCCGTTCCGCACGCAGATCACCGACCTCGCGATCACGAGCTGCGGCTGGACGACGTCCGGCCAGGGCGAGCTGTTCGACATCGTCGTCAACGCGCTGCCCTCGCTGTACGACAACCAGGCGCTCCGCGCCGTGAAGATCCGCACCGACGGCCCGTCGGACCGCGACCGCGCGATGGGTCTGAAGAACGAGGGCGGCTTCGTCTGGGGCACGTCCGCGCAGACCGCGATCGCGCGCGGCGACGACGTGATGAAGGCGCACCTGGACGGCATCAGCGGGCCGGTCACGCAGCCGACGTTCACCGCGTCCGCCGAGATGACGCCGCACGCCAATCCGGGCCAGACGGTGACGATCTCGTCGCTGTTCACCTGCACGGCCGGACCGGCGCAGGACGTCGTCGTCGACCTCGAGCTGTTCGGGCCGAGCGGCACGCGCGTCGCGCAGCAGTCGCAGTCGCTCCAGGACTTCGACGCCGGCACCGCGCGCGGGTACCCGTGGACGTGGACGGTGCCCACGACCGCGGCCAGCGGGACGTACACGCTCAAGCTCGGCGTGTTCACGACCGGCTGGGCGAGCAACCTCTACTGGAACGACAACGCGGCCACGCTCGTCGTGGACAGCACCGCCGAGCCGTCGTTCACCGCGACCGCCTCGGCGTCGCCGTCCTCGATCGGCACGAACGGCACGACGACCATCACCGCGACGGCCACCAACAACGGCGCCGCGCTGTCGAACGGCGTGGTGACGGTCGAGGTGTTCGCCCCGGCCGGCGCGCGGGAGGACGTCTGGACGTACACCGGGCAGAGCATCGGCGCCGGGGCGTCGCAGTCGTACTCGATCCCGTGGACCGCGCCGGCGGGCGCAGGCACGTACCGCATCGCGGTGACGGTCACCGGTGCCGGCGGCACGCCGTCGTACGGCGGCAGCTCCGCCGCCGGGACGATCACGGTGTCGGAGGCGAAGTTCACGTCGTCGGTCACGACGAGCACCGGCGGCATCGCCCCGGGCGGCACGGTCTCCATCACGACGACGGTGAACAACGTCAGCGCGAGCCCGCTGACCGACGGCGTCGTCGACCTGGAGATCTACGACTCGTCGGGCGCGCGCGTCACGCAGCAGTACTGGACGGCGCAGAGCATCGCCGCCGGGGCGTCGGCGTCGTACCCGTACACCTGGACCGCGCCGGCCACGCCCGGCACGTACAAGGTGAAGGTGGGCGTGTTCAGCTCCGGCTGGGCCGACACCCTGCACTGGAACGGCAGCGCCGCGTCGATCGGCGTCGCGCCGCCGACGTTCGAGACCGGCGCGTCGGCCACGCCGACGAGCGTCGCGCCGGGCGGCACCACCACGATCACCGTCACGGTGACGGCGACCGGCGGCTCGCTCGCCAACGGCGTCGTCGACCTCGAGGTCTACAACGCGGCGGGCACCCGCGTCGTGCAGAAGGGCTGGACCGGGCAGAACCTCGCGGCCGGGTCCACGACCTCGTACTCCTACGCGTGGACGGTCCCGTCGACCACGGGGACGTACACCGTCAAGGTCGGTGTGATGGGGCCCGGCTGGACGCCGACGTACGAGTGGAACAACGCCGCGGACAGCGTCGTGGTGACCGCACCGACGTTCCGTTCGTCGGCCACCGTCGCCGCGTCGACGGTGACCCCCGGCACGTCGACCACGATCAACGCCACGTGGACCGCGACCGGTGGCGCGGTGACCAACGCGCGCTTCCAGATCGCGGTGGACTACCCGGACGGCACGCGCCACGTGGACGACGACTGGGTGGTGGCGCTCGCCGACGGCGCGTCGTACACCCAGGCGTACACCTGGACCGCTCCGCTGACGCCGTCGGGGACGTACAAGGTGCGGCTCGGCGTGTTCAGCAACTCGTGGGCGACGACGTACCACTGGAACGGCACCGCCGCGACGATCGGCGTCGGGTCGGCGACGTTCCAGCCGACGTTCCGGGTCGGCGACGGCGCGAACAACTACTGGATCGAGGTGTACACGTCCAGCGACGTCACGGCGGTCGACGTGATCGGCAAGGACGGCGCGTTCTACCTGCCGCTCCTGAAGAAGTCGTGGGGCGCGTGGGCGGCGACCGCGCCGTCGTCGGTCTCTACGACGGACCTCGTCCGCTTCATCGCGCGGCGCGGCACCGACGGCGCGACGGCCGGTAGCAACAACTTCTACTGGCTCGCCGCGTCGCCCACGACCGATCCCGGGTGGGCCTGCACGTTCACCGTCGGAGCCGGCGCGAGCACGTCGCGCGTCGAGGTGCTCGCCTCGCCCGCGGCGACCGGCGTCGAGGTGAAGGTCGGCAACGGCGCGTTCACCGCCCTTACCAAGGAGGCGTCCGGCGCCTGGGCCAAGGCGATGAGCGTGCCCGTCGGGTCGAAGGTCGTGTTCCGCGCGACCAAGTCCGACGGCGCGCGGGCGTACAGCCAGATCTACAACTGGCTGCAGTAGGCAGGGTCGTGAGGGGGCCGGTCACGTGCCGGCCCCCTCACGCATGCGGCCGCGGCACCCCCGCCGGTACGGTGCCGCGCATGGACTCACGCCGTGCCCTGCAGTGCGCGCTGGTCGCGCTCGGCGCGGTGCCGTTCGCGACCGGCGTCGCGACGCTGGCCCGCGGCACCGCGATCGTCCGCGACGCGCCGCCGCCGGACCCGAACGTCGAGTCCGAGCACCGCTTCTTCGCCGTCTGGTGGACGGCGGTCGGGCCGCTGCTGTGGTCGCTCGTGCCGGAGGTCGAACGCCGCGAGCGGGCGCTGCGCGGCGTCGCCGCGACGCTGTTCGCCGGCGGCGTGGTCCGGCTCGTCGCGGCGCGAAAGACCGGCGCCCCGCACCCGCTCTACCGGGCGCTCGCCGCGGCCGAGCTGGCGTTGCCGCCGGTCATGGTGGCGTGGCAGGAGGCGGTCCGCCGCGCGGCGCCGTAGGGCACGGCGTCGCGCGGCGGGCGCAGCTCAGCAGTACGGGACAAACAGGATCCGGATGCACTCGGCGTTCGCGGCCGGCGCGAACGCCAGCGGCACGAGGACCGCCGCGGTAGCGACGGCGAGACGGGCGAGCCTGCTCATGGAATTCTCCCCTCGGGTGGATCGGACCAGCGTTTTACGCGCCCGGCCCGCGGCACCCTAGGACCACCTCAGCGCCGCGGTGAGTAGCCCTTGTGACGCCGGCCGCATCGGCGGGATGCGAGGGGATGACGCCGTTCCAGGTGGCGGCGGGGTCGTCGGGTGACACGACGGTCGTTCAGTCCGACACAGGCCATGTGAGGCTGACCGCGATGGCGCGGACGTGGTCTCGTGTCGGCGCCGCCGGATCATCGTTGAAGCACGCCCGCAGCACGCGCGACCGCATCGTGGCCTCGTCGTCGATCGAGTAGTCGATGGAGAGGGTGCCACCGACCGCCGCGCAATCGGAGTCCACCGGGCCTACGTACGTCGACATCGTGCGTCCGTCGCCGCGACGTTCGGTCGCCTCCGCCGGAGGCGTCACGCCGATGGCCGGCGAACGGCGGATGACCACCCACTGCGCGAGCACCTGACCTGGTTCGAGGCGATCCACGACGCGGCCGCACGCACCCGAAGCTGGCTTGAGGCACGCGTCCCGGAAGCGCCCGTTGCTGATGTAGGGCCCGAACCCGACGGGGCCGCGACTCTGCACGTCGATCATGAGCGTCGACCACGCGGCGGGGTACTCGAACGTCGCGTCGTTCCAGACGTATCGCGCCACGTCGGCGGAGTCCGCCGGACGCGCCGGCGTGGGCTCGCGGGTCAGCGCCGCGGCCACGGCGACGACCGCGAGCCCGGCCGTGGCCGCCGCCCCGACCGCCGCGCCGGCTCGGAACCACCGCGCTCGCCGCGGCACCGCGGCTCGGACTGCCGCCCCGCTCGGCGGACGCGCTCCGGCAACCATCGTGGACAGCGCGGCGTGCAGCCGCTCTTCGTCAGTCATCCCTGACCTCCCCCGACACGAGCTCGACAAGGCTCGGGCTCCGGCGCAGCGCGGCGAGGGCCCGGGCGGAGTGGCTCTTCACGGTGCCGACCGAGCAGCCCATCAGCTCCGCGGTCTCCCGCTCGGATCGCTGCTCGAGGAAACGCAACGCGACGACCGCGCGCTGCCGCGCCGGAAGCCGCCGGAGCGCGTCCTCGATCGTCAACCGGGCGTCGACCGCGTCGGTCGCGTCGCCGTCACCCGCCCGGTCCCGGTCCGGCAGCGGAAGCTCCCGGCGGCGGCCGAGCGGGGCGGAGCGGTGCACGTTGACGAGGATGCGCCGCACGTAGCGATCCGGGTCCTCCGCGTCGCGGACGCGCGGCCAATGCCGCCATACGCGAATGAGCGTGTTCTGCAGCAGGTCCTCGCCGGCGGCCCGGCCGCCCGCGACGACCCACGCGAGCCGCGCGAGCGCGAGACCGGACCGCGCGACGAACGCGTCGAACTCGTCGGCGTCACTGCGCGTGTCCCCTCGCACGCGGCACCTCCCTCGCGCGAAAGACTCGCACGCGGCCCGGAACGGTTGTCATGCCGCGCGAGAATGTTGCCCGAGCGTACGCCGACAGCCCCGGACCGCCGTGGGCTGGTTTGGTAAGGCTTACCTAAGTTCGCTAGCCTCGGCCCGTGACGTTAGCGGACCGGCTGCGCGCGTACGGCGCCGCGCCCGCCCTGCTCTGGGCGGACGGCGCGCTCACCTACGCCGAGCTCGCCGACCGGGTCGCCGCGCTGGCCGACCGGCTCGGCCGCGAGCGCCGCCGGCTGGTCCTGGTCGCGGGCGGCAACGACGTCGCCACGGTTACCGCGTACCTCGCCTGCCTCACCGCCCGGCACCCGGTGTTGCTCGCGCCGCCCGGCGCGCCGCTGGCCGCGCTGGAGGCGGCGTACGACCCCGACGTAACGATACTGAACGGTCTCGTATCGGAACGCCGCCCCGGCAGCGGGCACGACCTGCACGACGACCTCGCGCTGCTGCTCTCCACCTCCGGCACGACGGGGTCGCCGAAGCTGGTGCGGCTGTCGTACGGCAACGTGGAGTCCAACGCCGCCGCGATCGCCGGCTACCTCGGCATCCGCCCGGACGACCGGGCCATCACGACGTTGCCGATGCACTACTGCTACGGCCTCTCCGTGCTGAACAGCCACCTGCTGGCCGGCGCCGCCGTCCTGCTCACCGACCTGTCGGTCGTGGACGCCTGCTTCTGGGAGCTGCTCCGCCGGCACGGCGCGACGACGTTCGCCGGGGTGCCGTACACGTTCGACCTGCTCGACCGCGTCGGCTTCGCGGACATGGACCTGCCGGCGCTGCGCTACGTCACGCAGGCCGGCGGGCGGCTCGCGCCGGAGCGCGTGCGCGCCTACGCCGAGCTGGGCCGCCGCCGCGGCTGGGACCTGTGGGTGATGTATGGGCAGACGGAGGCGACGGCGCGGATGGCGTACCTGCCACCGCCCCTCGCGCTGACGCACCCGGGCGCGATCGGCGTGCCCGTGCCGGGCGGCGCGTTCGAGATCGAGGACGGCGAGCTCGTCTACACCGGCCCGAACGTGATGCTCGGCTACGCCTCCTCCCCCGCCGACCTGGCGCTCGGCCGGAAGGTCACGCGGCTGCGGACCGGCGACCTGGCCCGCGCCGGCGCGGACGGCGTGTACGAGGTGGTCGGGCGGCGGTCGCGGTTCGTGAAGGCGTTCGGGCTGCGCATCGACCTCGACCGGGTCGAGGCGCTGCTGCGCGAGCGCGGCGTGGCGGCGGCGTGCGCCGACGCGGACGAGAGCCTCGTGGTGGCCATCGAGGGCCCGGCCGCCGTCGCGGACGTCCGGGACGGTGTCGCGCGCGACTGCGGCATCCCGCCCCGCGCGGTCGCGGTGCACGCGGTGGCGGCGGTGCCGCGCACGCCCGGCGGCAAGGTCGACTACGCCGCGGTCCGCGCGCTGGGCCCGGCCGCGGCGCCGTTCGCGGCGCCGCCCGCGGACGGCGGCGGCACGTCGCTGCGGGACCTCTACGCCGCGGTGCTCGAACGCCCCGGCGCGACGGAGGACGACTCGTTCGTCTCGCTCGGCGGCGACTCGCTGTCGTACGTCGAGCTGTCGCTGCGCGTCGAGGAGGCGCTCGGCCACCTGCCGCCGGCGTGGCACGTGACGCCGATCCGCGCGCTCGCCGCGCCGCGCCCCGCCGAGCACCGACGCGGCCGGCCGCGGCGCGGCCGCACCGTCGAGACCAGCGTGGTGCTGCGCGCGCTCGCGATCCTCGCCGTCGTCGGCACGCACGCGAACCTGTTCACGTTCGCCGGGGGCGCGCACGTGCTGCTCGCCGTGGCCGGCTTCAACTTCGCGCGGTTCCACGTCACCGCCGCCTCGACGGCCGAACGCACCCGGCACGCGCTGCGCAGCGTCGCGCGGCTCGCCGTGCCGAGCGCGGTCTGGATCGCCGCGGTCTGGCTGCTCACCGACTCGTACTCGGTGGTCAACGTCGCGCTGGTCAACGGCTTCGTCGGGCCGCCGAGGCTGGGACCGTCGTGGGAGTTCTGGTTCGTCGAGTGCCTCGTCTGGACGCTGCTCGCGGTGACCGCGCTGCTGCGCGTCGCGGGGCGGTGGGAGCGGCGGGCGCCGTTCGCGTTCGCCGTCGGCTTGGTCGGCGTGGGGCTGCTCGCGCGGTACGGGCTGGTGCCGGTGCGCCCCGGGGCCGACCGGCTCGCGTCGCCGCAGGTGGTGTTCTGGTTGTTCGCGTTGGGCTGGGCGACGGCGCGGGCCACGACGGTCCCGAAGCGGCTCCTCGTCACCGCGCTGGCGGTGGCGACGGTGCCCGGGTTCTTCAACACGACCGTGCGCGACGTGACGGTCGTGGCCGGCATCCTGCTGCTGGTCTGGGTGCCGACCGTCCGGCTGCCCGCGGTGCTCGCGCGACCGGCCGGCGCGCTGGCGAGCGCGTCGCTGTACGTCTACCTCACGCACTGGCAGGTCTTCCCGCACCTGCAGTGGCGCCAGCCCGCGCTCGCGGTGGCGGCGTCGTTCGGGGTCGGGCTCGCGTACTGGTGGCTCGCGACCGCCGGGCTCGCCCGGGTCCGCGCGGCGGCCGCGCGCTCACTCCCGGTCGAGCAACGCCGCGAGCAGGCGGCCTACGCGGCTGCGTGACGCCGCCGGCGCCGGCGCGGCTGTCTCCGAAAGCCTCGCCCGCAGCGTCCGAACGCGCTCGCGCAGCCGCTCCGCCTCGGTCTGCTCCTCGAGCGCGAGGCAGAAGACGCGCAACGCGATCGTCAGTACGGCGGTGGCCACGATGAGGCCGACGATCACCGCCAGCCCTCGATCCGGGCCGGGCAGGGCGAGCAGTGCCAGGGCCGACGCGACCAGGCCTGACGCCAACGGTCCCCAGGCAAGCAGCCACCGAGCCCGGAGCGGTCGCGGGCGCGCCCAGGCCGACGGCCATGCGCGTACCGGCGCCTCCTCGAACGTCCCCAGCCACGACCGTCGGCTGCGTGCGAACACCCACCGCCGGTCCGACACGAGGACTCCCCAGCGCCGCTGCGCGCTGTACAGCAGGTCCGCCGCGGGCGCGGTCTCGTCGTACAGCGCGAGGTGTCTGCCGCCGCGTTCGACGGTGAGCCGGTAGGCGCACGCGAGCGCGATCCCGAACGCGCACATCGCCTCCAGCACCCCGAGCGCCACGATGTATGCCCAGCCCAGCGCAGTGCGCGGGATGGCGGGTATCACGCTCGCGGCGGTGGCCGCGACGGTCGTCGCGATCGGGACCGCGACCACCGAGGCGTACGCCTCCGCGGGCAGCCGGTCGAGGTACGGGATGCGACGCCTCCCGATCACCGTCACCAATGCGAACACGATCGCGACGAACGCAAAGCCGATCACCAGCGCGCCGAGCACGGCGCTCACCCCGACGAGCCAGGCGAGGTCGTACCGCACCCCCACGAGCATGAGCGTCGGCACGGCGACGACGTACACGACGTAGCCGAAGGCGGCGACGATCGACCGGCGGCGTGCCCCCGTGTCCATCTGCTACCGCAGCACGCCTAGCAGGAACAGCAGCACCACCGTCACCCCGGCCGACACCGCGAGCGAGCCGAGGCAGCCGACGCGGTTGCTGAAGAAGAGGAACACGTCCCGGAGCGTTCCCGCCGGCCTCGGACCCGACACGTGACACGATCTGCGTCATGACGGCGGACAGCGAGGCGGGCTCCCGGGGGAGCACGGCCGCCCCCGTCGGTCCCCGGGCGAGGGGGCGCCGCCTCGGCCCGTTCCCGCTGCTGCACCGCGAACGCCGCCCGCCCGTGTGGTGGCAGGAGCTCGCGTTCATCGGCGTGAGCTACGTGCTCTACAGCGCGATCCGCAACCACCTGGGCAACCCCGCGCCGGTGCGTTGCGGATCCAACCCGCTCACCGAGTTCCAGCACCTGGCCTGCGACCGCGCGTACGACCTGCTGCACGTCGAGCGGGTGCTGAACATCGACGTCGAGGGCTCGCTCAACCGGGTCGCGGCGAACACCAGGTGGCTCGCCGTCCCGATGAACTACTACTACGCGCTCGCGCACTTCGTCGTGACGATCGGCGTGCTGGTCTGGCTGTACCGGCGGCACCCGCTGCAGTACCGGCCGATGCGCACCGCGCTCTACGTCGCCAACGTCATCGCGCTGGCCGGCTACTGGCTCTACTCGCTCGCGCCGCCGCGCTTCCTCCCCGACGAGGGCTACGTCGACACGCTGAAGCTGTTCGGGACGTGGGGCTCGTACGCGAGCGGCGACCTGGCGCGGGCGAGCAACCAGTTCGCCGCGATGCCGTCGATGCACATCGGCTGGGCGCTGTGGGCGGGCCTGGCCATCTTCTGGCTCAACCGCCGGAGCTGGCTCCGCTGGCTCGGCATCGCCTACCCGGTCGTGACGCTCGTCGTCATCATGGCGACCGCGAACCACTTCATCCTCGACGCGGTCGGCGGGGCGCTCGCGCTGGCCGCCGGGTTCGGCGCGCAGCGCGCGCTGTCCGGCGAGCCGGCGGTCGACCAGGCGGTGTCGCAGCCGCCGCTCACGAGCGCGTTGACGAGTCCCGCGTAGCCGCCGGCACGTCATGGTGGAACAGCCGCGCGATGAGCACCCGCCGGCGCGGCGTGAGCGGGTACGGCCCGCTCCACGTACGCAGCTCCGGTAGCGGCGCGGACGACTCGATCGGCACGTCGCCGAGCACGCCGAGGTCGTCCTCGCCCGGGACGGCGTAGACCGCGTCGATCTGCCGCGCCGGCCACAACGCCGCGATCAGCCCGACCGACACGAGGCCGCCGATCCCCGCGATCGCGATGACCTGGTGCGGCTCGAGCAGCAGCGCGAGCCCGCCGCCGCCCGCGATCGACAGGCCCTGCAACGCCTGGATGCCGGTCTGCGCGAGCCCGAACGCCCGCCCCCGCGCCTCCGGTGGGACGGCGACCATGAACGTCGCGTTCGCCGGGATCTGGTACGCGAGCCCGGCCCCGGACGCGGCCCACAGCGCGATCGCGCCCCACAGCGGCGGGTGCACCGCGGTGACGACGAGCGGGACGAACGACGCCGCGGCGAGCGGCAGCATGAGCCGCAGCCGCGCGGACGGCATCATCCGGCCGAGCACGAGCGCGCCGACCACGAAGCCGAGCGGCGACGCCGCGACCAGCCAGCCGGTCGCGAGCGGGCCGTAGCCGAGCCGGCGCGCGTACGTCGGCGCGAGGCCCTCCTGCACCATCGCGAACGTCGCGCCCGCCCACGCGAGCAGCAGGATCGACCGGAGCACCGACGAGCGGAACACCACCCGCGCGCCGTCCACGATGTCCGCGCGCAGCGTCGGCGCGGCGTGCCGCGACGCGGCCGGCCGGTGCCGGACGCCGGTCGCGATGAACGTCGCCGAGATGGCGAACGTCGCGGCGTCCACGGCCAGCGCGCCGCGCGGCGTGAGCACCCCGACCAGGGCGCCGCCGAGCACGAGCCCGGCGACCTGGCCGAACTGCGTGGTGATGTTCGCCAGGGCCGAGCCGACGACGTAACGGTCGCCGGTCAGCACGTCGGGCAGCGTCGCCGCGCGCGCCGCCTCGAACGGCGCCATCAGCAGGCTGGCGCCGAACAGCAGCCCGAACAGCAGCCACAGCGGCACGCCCGGCAGCGCCATGGCGCCGACCGCGACCGCGCGGACGACGTCGCAGGACACCATCACGGCGCGGCGCGGCCGCCGGTCCGCGAGCGGCGAGAGGATCGGCCCGCCGATGATCCAGGGCAGGTACGTCGAGGCGAACGCGAGCGCGGCCAGCAGCGGGTTGTCGGAGCGGTTCAGGACGAGCAGCGACAGCGCGACGCGGGCGACCTGGTCGCCCAGCAGGGACGTGATCTGCGCGGCGTAGAGCGCCGCGAACTCGCGCACGGCGAGCACCTCGCGGTACGTCGCCGGGCGGTCGCCCGGTCGTGTCACGGCGCCCTCAGGAACTCCGCGATCGCCGGCAGCACGACGTCCGGCGCCTCTTCGTGCGGGAAGTGCCCGACGCCGGGCACCGTGAGCATCGTGGCGTCCGGCCCGAGGTCGCGGACCACCGACTCGCCGACGTGCAACGGCGTCGGCGGGTCGTCGCTCCCCCACACGACCAGCATGCGTTCGGCCTTGACCGGCGGCATCCCGATGCGGACTCCCTCACGTCCCACCAGCGCGCCGACCGCGCGGCCCACGCGCGGCCGGACCACGCTCTGGTAGTACGACAGCATGGCGCGCCAGCGCTCCGGTGACGAGTAGGCGGCGACGTACTCCTCCATCGCCTCCGGCTCGCCCTCGGACGTCCAGATCGCGCGGATCGCCTGGCGCACGGCCTGCTCGCCGGCGACCCGGCCGAGCACCTCGGGCAGCACCGGCAGCGCGAGGAACAGCATGTACGACCCGCGCACCGGGTCGACGCGGCGGTACGGCCCGGCGATGTCCACGACGCGGCGGACGAGGTCGGGCCGGGTCCCCGCGAGGGCCAGCGCCAGCGAGCCGCCCCAGTCGTGGCCCACGACGTCGAACGGCCCGCCGAGCTCGCGCAGCGCCAGCGCGGCGAGCTCGTCGACGAGCGTCGGGATGTCGTACGGCTCCCTGGCCTCGCTCTGCCCCAGCCCCTTGAGGTCGGGGGCGAGCACCTGCCGGTCCTTCGCCAGCTCCGCCATGAGCGGCCGCCAGGTGGCCGACGTCGCCGGGACGCCGTGCAGCAGCAGGACCGGCGTGGTGCGGCGCTTGCGGGCCGGGCCGGCCGAGAGCACGTGGAACCGGACACCGTCGACGGCGACCGTGCGCGAGGTCGTCACTCGTAGAACACCCTCTCCACGACGGCGCGTGCCCGGCGGGTCGCCTTCCGGTACGCGTCGAGGAACTCGACGCGGCTCCCGGCAGGGTAGCCGACGGCGCGCGCTACTCCGTTCACGGTGCGGGCGTCGTCAGGCAGCACGTCCGACGGTCTCCCCCGTACCAAGGTGACGGCGTTCCTCGCCCGCGTCGCCGTACACCAGGCGAGCCGTAGCGTGTCCGCGTCAGCGGGCGCGACCAGGCCAGCGTCGACCGCGGCGGCGAGCGCGCCGAGCGTCGACGTCGTGCGCAGGCCCGGCACCCGCGCGGCGTGCCGGAGCTGGAGGAGCTGCACCGTCCACTCGACGTCCGCGAGGCCGCCGGGGCCGAGCTTCACGTGCCGCGTGCGATCCACGCCGCGCGGGAGGCGTTCGGCCTCCACGCGGGCCTTGATGCGCCGCACCTCGCGCACCCGGTCCTCCCCGAACTCCTCCGGCCAGCGCACCGGCGCGACCAGCTCGGCGAACCGCGCGCCCAGCTCCTCGTCGCCAGCCACGAACCGCGCGCGCAGCAGCGCCTGCGCCTCCCACACCGCGGCGCGGCGCTCGTAGTAACGCGCGTAGCCGGCCAGCGACAGCGACAGCGGCCCCTGCTTCCCCTCCGGCCGCAGGTCCGCGTCGACCACGAGCGGCGGGTCCGGCGCGGGCAGCGAGAGCAGCCGGCGCAGCTCCTCGGCGACCGTCTTCGCGCCGGCCGCCGCCTCGGAGTCGCTACGCCCCGGCAGTGGCTCGTGCACGAACATCACGTCCGCGTCGGAGCCGTACGACTGCTCGCCGCCGCCGAGCCGGCCCATGCCGATCACCGCGATCCGGCACGCGCCGTCGCCGGCCGCGCGCAGCGCCGTCTCCAGCGCCGCGGCGAGCGTCGCCTCGGCGGTCGCGCTCAGCGCGTTGCCGACCTCCTCGACCGGCACCAGCCCGAGCAGGTCGCCGCAGGCGATGCGGACCAGCTCCAGGCGGCGCAGGGCGCGGACCGTCGCGGCGGCGGCGTCCGGCGACGTCGCGCGCGCGGCGACCGCGAGCATCTCGCCGCGCGACGCGTCCGGCGGGCGCGGCGCCAGGTCGGCGTCGCGGGCGACGAGCGCGGCGGCCTCGGGCGCCCGGGCCAGCAGGTCGGAGACGTAGCGGCTGGACGCGAGCAGGCGGGCGAGGCGTTCGGCCGCGGCCTCCGAGTCGCGCAGCAGCGTCAGGAACCACGGCGAGTCGCCGATCTTCTCCGCCACCGAGCGGAACGCCAGCAGCCCCGCGTCGGGGTCGTGCGCGTCGGCGAACCACGGCAGCATCACCGGCAGCATCGTGCGCAGCACCAGCGCCCGGCGCGACAGGCCGGCGGTCAGCGCCTCCAGGTGGCGCAGCGCGCCGCCGGGGTCGTCGAAGCCGAGCGCGTCGAGCCGCGCCCGCGCCGCCTCCGGCGTGAGCCGCAACGCGTCCGGCGCCAGCCGGGCGACCGTCGACAGCAGCGGGCGGTAGAAGAGCTTCTCGTGCAGGCGGCGTACCTCGACCGCGTGCCGCGCCTGATCCTCGCGCAGCTCCGCGACCGGGTCGCGCCGGTAGCCGAGCGACCGGGCGAGCCAGCGCAGCCCCTCCTCGTCGGCGGGCATCGTGTGCGTGCGCCGGAGCCGTTGGAGCTGCAGCCGGTGCTCCACCTTGCGGAGGAACCGGTACGCCTCCGCCAGCCGCGCCGCGTCCTCCTCGGCGACGTAGCCGCCGGCGGCGAGGCGGTCCAGCGCCTCCAGCGTCGGGCGCACCCGCAACGACTCGTCGGCCCGCCCGTGCACGAGTTGGAGGAGCTGCACCGCGAACTCGACGTCCCGCAGCCCGCCCGGCGCGAGCTTGAGCTGCCGCCCCGCCTCCGCGGCCGGCACCGACCCCTCGACCCGGCGCTTCATCGCCCGGATCTCCTCCACGAAGTCCGGCCGCTCCCCCGCCTCCCACACCAGCGGCGCGATCGTGGCGACGTACGCCCCGCCCAGCGCCAGGTCCCCGGCCACCGGCCGCGCCTTGAGCAGCGCCTGGAACTCCCACGTCTTCGCCCACCGCCGGTAGTACGCCTCGTGGCTGGCCAGCGTGCGGACCAGCGGCCCGGCCTTCCCCTCCGGCCGCAACGCCGCGTCCACCGGCCACAGCGCGCCCTCCGCGGTCGGCGCGGAGCAGGCCCGGATGAGGCCGTTCGCCAGCAGCGTCGCGGCCCGCAGCGCGGCCGCCTCGTCGTCGCCCTCGGCTCGGGGCTCGGCGACGAACACCACGTCCACGTCGCTGACGTAGTTCAGCTCGCGGCCGCCGGTCTTGCCCATGCCGATGACCGCGAGCCGGGACGGTGCGGTGTCCGGCGGCGCCTCGGCGCGGGCGACCGCGAGGCCGGCCTCCAGCGCGGCCGCCGCGAGGTCGGCCAGCTCGGCCGCGACGTCGTCGAGCACCAGGTCGGCGGACAGGTCGCGGGCGGCCAGGTCGAGCAGCGCCGACCGGTACGCCGCGCGCAGCGCGTCGTACGCCTCGGGCCCGCCGCCGGCGGCGACCGGCGCCTCGGCGGCCGGGTCCGCGCCGACCGCGGCCAGCAGCCGGGCGCGCAGGCCGAGCGCGGTCGGCCGGCTCGTGCCGAACGTCGGCCGGCCCAGCGACGGCCACTCGCGCGGGTGGCGTACCAGGTGGTCGCCGAGCGCCGTGGAGCAGGCGAGCACCGCGACCAGCCGGTCGCGCAGCGAGACGTCCGAACGCAGCGCGGCGCGCAGCACCGCGGGCTTCGACACCGCCTCGGCGAGGCGGTGCAGCGCGGTGAGCGCGAGGTCGGGGTTGGCCGACGCGCCGAGCGCGGCGACCACGGCCGCCGCGCCGGCGTCGCACGGGCCGTCGTCCGGCTGCCAGAGGCGGAGCGGGCCGTCCGGGCCGAGGAGGCGTTCGGCGCGGGCGACGTCGGCGAACCCGAGCCGGGCCAGCGCGCCCCGGGTGTCGGCGGCGCGGCTCACGGCGCGCCCCGGGTGTCGGCGGCGCGGCTCACGGGGCGGCCCGGGTATCGGCGGCGTGGCTCACGGCGCGCCCGCGTCGGTCACCGCCCGACCGTAGCCGACCGCGCCGGCTGATTTCGCGACCCGGTCGCGACCCGTACGGGCCTGGGGTCGATTTCGCGACCCGGTCGCGTCCCGCGCGGCGACCGTGGGGGTCGATTGCGCGACCGGGTCGCGCACCGTTCGGGGCCGTGGTCGATTTCGCGACCGGGTCGCGAAATCGGCGCGGGCGGGCGGCCGGGCGGGCGGCTGGCCGGCGGCGCGGGCGGCGCGGGCGACGCGGGTGGGGGGCGGCGCTAGTGGACGCGGACGGTGGCGCGGGCGGCCTGGGTGCGGCGGCGGTACGCCACCGCACCCGCGCACGCCGACGCCATCGCCATGCCCGCGATCACGACCGCCGACGCGGGCGTCACGTGCCGCTCGCTCGACAGGCCGACCATCGCGAGCTGGTCCTCGTCCTGCGGGATGTCGTTCTCCGCGAGCGCGAGCTGCGCCTGGCGCTGCTTCTGCTCGGCGGCGCCCGCCTGCGGGTTCACCTGCGGCTGGCCCTGCACCTGCGTCTGCGGCTGCGGGACCGGCTGCACCGGCGCGATCGGCGCCGGGACCGGCTGCGGCTGCACCGGCGGCGGCTGCTGCGGCGGGAGGCCGAGGTCCGGCCGCTCCGGCGGCTGCGGGACGGCGCCACAGTTCACGGTCGCGACGGCCTTGGCCACGATCAGCCCGCGCAGGCCGGCCTTGAGGTCGTGGGTGTACGACCCCGGCTGCACGCCGACGCAGGAGTACGTGACCTTGAAGCCGACCTTGGTGGCGTTCTTCGCGTTGATCCGGAACGACTCCCGGCTGACGCCGCGCATCGTGATCCCCGGCGAGACCTGCACGACGAGGTCCTGCGGGTCCTGCAGCGCGCGGATCAGGTTCACCAGCGTCTTGTCGAGGCCGTAGTTCTGCTCGCAGACCAGCGGCTCGCCGGCACGGATGTCGGGGCGGCCGTCGTCGTCGCAGTCGGTGCCGCCGGCCGGCGCGAGCGCCTCGGTGCGGCGCGCCATGTCCTGGAGGTCCTGGTGCGCGTCCGGAACGCCCTGCGACAGGCCGATCTGCCGGATGCCGAGGTTGTGCAACGCCTCGCCGACCGCCTTCGGGTCGTTGTGGCCGTTGCGGATGTTGGTGGAGAACTTCTCGTCCGTCGCGTGGATGATGATCTTGACGACGTCCTCGTTGGTCCGCCACCCGGCGTCCTGGAACTTCGGCACGTTGTAGCCGATGAGCGGGCCGAGGCCGAGCGAGTCGTAACCGTCGCCG
Organism: Mycobacteriales bacterium; assembly: GCA_036382875.1. Lineage (GTDB taxonomy): Bacteria > Actinomycetota > Actinomycetes > BP-191 > BP-191 > BP-191. Next base: position 35,903 of record DASVPJ010000025.1, on the reverse strand, counting down.
ACCGCCGCCTGCCAGAGCGACTCGAGCTGCGCCTCGTCGCCGGAGCCGCCGTAGCCGTCGATCTTCGAGAGCTGGTTGAACAGCTCCGTGTTGACGTTGCCGATGGCGCGCAGCCGCTGGTACACCGGCCGCGGCTTGCTCTCGTCGACCTCCTCGGTCTGCGGGTCGTCGAGCGGCAGCTCCTGCTTGTCCGGCTGCACGTTGATCTGGCCCACGCCGATCTTGACGTTGACGCCGGACCGGACGAGCGACACCGCGACCTGGCCGAGCGAGCGCTTGAGCTCGTCGATGAGCGGCTGCATGGAGCCGGAGTTGTCGATCAGCAGGTAGATGTCGATCGGCGTCGGCGCCGGCGGCACGGTGAGCGTGTAGTCGACGACCTTCTGCTTGCCGATCGGGAGGTTCACCGTGAGGTTCGCGGGCGTCAGGCGGCCGAGCGGCGGCGGCGGGTCCTGCCCGATGACCGGCGGGGCCAGCGTCTCGTCGTCCGTGACGCGCGAGCCGAGGAAGCGCAGGATCCGGCGGCGGTCGCGCAGGAAGTACGTCGACGTGCTGCCCTTCGACGCGGACGCGACGCGGGCGTTGACGGTGACGCCGTTCGGCGTGATCGACTGCCAGCCGTACGTCAGCCGGAACCGCAGCGGGTTGTCCTTGTCGCCGATCTGGTAGTCGCGCATCGTGTAGCCGTAGATGCGCCACACCGTGACGCCGGCGCCGGTCGGCTGCGTGGCGACGACGATGTCGCCGTCCGGCCGCTGCGACACCGACTCGACGGCGCCGAACGGCACCTTGCTGCGGACCCAGCCCTGGCCGTCCTCGAGCCGGATCATCTCGCCGGTCGTGGAGAACGCGAGCACCCGGATCGGGTTGGGCCGCGCCGTCGGCTGGTCGATCGCCTCGACGGCGGTGAAGTTGAAGCCGGACTGGTCGAGCCCGTCCGGCGTGGTGAACGACTGGCCGCCGTTGGTCGACTTGCGCAGCTGGCCGTTCGCGACCGCCCAGATGGTGCGCCCCGACGCGTCGTCGTCCTCGACCGCGAAGTAGCGGATGACCGACGCGCCGTTGAGGTCGCCCGGGTCGGTGCGCCGCGACCACGTCTGGCCGCCGTCGGTGGAGCCCCACAGCAGGCCGGGCGTGCCGTTGTCGGACGAGCCCGGGCACGGCAACGGCGCCGGCGGACAGGCCACGGGGGTGCCGCCCTCGGGCGCCTTCGCGCCGGCGAACGTCAGGTACATGACGTTCGGCGAGTCCGGGTGCGCGCGCAGCGTCAGCGGCTGGCCGGCCGGCGGCAGGCCGCTGTCGCCCATCCGCCAGTCGGCGGCCCGCGCCGTGTCGTTGAGGATGACGTGCGGGCGGCCGACGGTGGCGCCGCTGTCGAGGTCCTCGGCGAGCGCGATGATGCGCTCGGTCTTCGGCGCGATGTACAGCCCGCGGATCTTCGCGAACTGGCCGGACAGCGGGACGTTCGGGTGCGACGGGATGCGGTCAAGCCGCAACGCCATCGTCCAGGCGCAGCCGCCGTCGGTCGAGATGAAGATCGAGTTGCCGTTGGTGATGACGATCTTCTTCGGGTTCGTCGGCGCGACGGCGTAGGCGAGGATCTCCTGCGAGGGCTCGCCGAGCCCCTCCGGCTGCGGGAACGTCGGCGACTTGAACGTCTGCCAGCTCTTCCCCGCGCTGCCCGACGCCCCCTTCGCCGAGCAGTGCACGCCGGGGATCGTGTCCGCCCCGGCGCCGGACAGCGGGACGGTGGCGGCCAACGCCGCCACCGCCACCGCCACGCGGAGCTTCGGTCCTACTGCGAGGGGGCTACGGGGCATCGAGCCGGTGCCTCTACTTCCGTTGCTGGGGACGTACTGGGGGTCAGACGGTCGTCTTGCGCCGCGTGCGCGTCGTCGCGGTGGTCCGCGGCGGGCGCGCCTTGCCGGTCGGGCTGATCCGTTCCCCCGCCATCTCGGCCTCGATCGGCGCGAGCACCTCCTGCAACGCCGCGCCCTCCAGCGTCTCTTCCTCGTCCAGCCGCGACGCGAGCGCGTCGAGCGTGGCGCGGTGCCGGGCGAGCAGCGCGGTCGCCTCGGCCTGGGCGTCGGCGACGAGGCGGCGGATCTCGTTGTCGATCTGCGCCTGCGTCTCGTGCGAGATCTCCGCGTACGGCACGTCGTTGCCGAGGAAGCCCTCGCTGGCGTGCGCGAGCAGGCGGATCGGGCCGATCTCGTTGCTCATGCCGTAGCGGGCGACGATGTCGCGCGCCAGGTCGGTCGCCTGCTCGAGGTCCTGCTCGCCGCCGGTCGAGCCCTCGCCGAAGATGAGGTTCTCGGCCGCGATGCCGGCCATCTGCGTGACGAGCTTGCCGCGCAGCTGGGTGCGCGAGAGCAGCGTCGCCTCGGCGTCGGCCGCGATCTGCGCGGTGGCGACGGCGCGGCCGCGGGCGAGGATCGACACGCGGTGCACCTCCTCCGCGCGGCCCGCGGCGGCGGCCACGATGACGTGGCCCGCCTCGTGGTACGCCGTGCGCTGGCGCTCCTCGACGGACAGCACGCGGCCGCGGCGCTTCGGGCCGTTGAGGACGCGCTGGATGGCCTCCTCGAAGTCCGTCGGCGTCACCTGCGTGCGGTGCTCGCGGATCGTGAGCAGCGTGGCCTCGTTGACGACGTTCGCCAGGTCGGCGCCGGTGAAGCCCGGCGTGCGGCGGGCGACGAACTCCAGGTCGACGTCGGGCGCGAGCGGCTTGCCGCGGCCGTGGATCTTGAGGATGTGGATGCGGCCCTCGAGTTCGGGGCGCTCGATCGTGATGTGCCGGTCGAAGCGGCCCGGGCGCATGAGCGCCGGGTCGAGGATGTCGGGGCGGTTCGTGGCACCCATGACGACGATGCCGGCGCTGACCTCGAAGCCGTCCATCTCGACGAGGAGCTGGTTCAGCGTCTGTTCGCGCTCGTCGGAGCCACCGCCACCGCCGCCGGAGCCACGCTTGCGGCCCGCGGCGTCGAGCTCGTCGATGAAGACGATGGCCGGGGCAGCAGCACGGACCCTGGCAAAGAGGTCACGGACACGGGCGGCGCCGACGCCGACGAGCGACTCGACGAACTCCGCGCCCGCGACCGAGAAGAACGGCACGCCGGCCTCGCCGGCCACGGCCTTGGCGAGCAGCGTCTTGCCGGTGCCGGGCGGGCCGAACAGCAGCACGCCCTTGGGCGGCGCGGCGCCGAGCGCCTCGTACTTGGCCGGGTTCATGAGGTAGTCGCGGACCTCGCGGAGCTCGGCGACCGCCTCGTCCGCGCCACCGACGTCCTCGAACGAGATCGTGGACTGGCCCTTCTTGGCCTTGCCCTTGCCGATCGTGCCGAACGTCATGACCTCGCCGATCGCCCCGCCGCCCTGCTTGCCGAGCGAGAAGAGCAGCGCGAACAGGTTCGCCAGGATCATCAGCGGCAGCAGGAACGTCGCCACCGTGCGGACGATCTGCTTGTCGCTCTGCTTGTCGACGAAGTAGCGGGTGCCGGACGCCTTGAACGAGTTGACCAGCGCGGAGTACGCCTGGCCGTTCGACGGGATCGAGAAGTGGAACTTCCCGTAGCCGGTGATCGAGTGGTCGTTGACCGGCGAGCCCTCGGGCATCGTCGGGTCGAGCGGGACCGTGATGGTCTTGCCCGACTTCGGGTCCGTGGCGGTCTGCAGGAACGCGTACTCGCCGACGACCTCGTTGTCCGCGTCGAGGATCGTCGCGGTCTTGATGCGGCCCTGGTCGGCGAGCGCCTGGACCTCGGAGAGCAGCAGGCGGCGGCCCGGCGTCTCGGTCGAGTAGACGAAGTTCAGGCAGTACGCGAACGCCGTCAGCAGCACGACCAGCGCGGCGACGAGGCCGTACGCGAGACCGCGGCTGCCGCCCTTGCGCTTGGCCGCGCGCTCGCGGCGCTTCTGGCGGAACCAGGAGAGCCCCCGGTCCTTCGTGCGGCGGAGGGTCGCCTGGAACCCGGCGGGGGCCTCGGCGGCTTGGTCAGCCATCGTTCTCCTCGATCGAAACGACTCGGTGTCGGCGGGACGTGCTGGCCCGCACCGTCCGCCGAACGGCGGAGGTGGGCTCGCCGAGTGCAGGGGGTGCGTTGTTCAAGTCAGGAGTCGTACGTCGCCGCGGGGGTTCGGTCGGTTCCGGACTTTTCCGCCGGACGGCCACTGTAACCCGACACGGGCGTCGGGTCACCGGGGTCGTTCGGAGGGATTGCCCACCCTTCTACAGGGTGATCCGTACCTCCTGCACGTGGTGCGCGAACCGTGTCGCGACCGGTGCCCAGGTGCGTTCGAGCTCGGGCCAGGCGCGCTCGGCGTCGGTCGCGGCGGCGTACGCGTCGCCGCCCGCCTCCGCGACGGCCGCCTCGTCCTCGGCGGCCCAGCGCGCGACCATGCTCGGCCGCGCCTCCGGGTGGAACTGCACGCCCCACGCCGAGCCCGTGCGGAACGCCTGGTGCGGGTACGCCGGCGACCCCGCGAGCAGGGTCGTCCCGGGCGGCAGCGCGAGCACCTCGTCCCAGTGCCACTGCACGGCGTTCACCACGCGCGGGAGACCGTGCAGCAACGGGTCGGCCTCGGCGGCGTCGGTGAGGTGGACCCGGCAGACGCCGACCTCGGGCCCGACGCGGCCGCGGACCACCTTGCCGCCCAGCGCCTCGGCGAGGAGCTGCGCGCCGAGGCAGACGCCGAGCGTGGGGACGTCGCGGCTCACGGCGTCGCGGATCAGCGCCATCTCGTCGCGCAGCCAGCGGTGCGTCGTGTCGGCGTCGGGGACGCCCATCGCGCCGCCCATGACCACCAGCGCGTCGTAGCCCTCGGGGAGCGCGCTCGGCGGCGCGCCGTCCGCCCACGCCCGGTGCACGTCGAGGTCAAGGCCGGCGGCAGGCAGCCACTCGGCGAACGCGCCGGCGCCCTCCTCGCGGATGTGCTCGACCAGCAACGCCCTCACGGTGGCGAATCTACGCGCCCGCCCGCGGCGCGGCCCTCTCCCGTTCTGTGAAGATCGCCACGCGGGCGGGCGTGCCGCTGGGCTGCACGGAACGGGTGCCGCCGCCCCGACGCGCGGCGGCAGCGCCGCGCCCCTACAGGACCGGTAGGTAGCGCGACGTCTCGAACGGCGTCACCTGCCGCCGGTACTCCTCCCACTCGTTGCGCTTGTTCCGCAGGAAGAAGTCGAACATCTGCTCGCCCAGCGTCTCCGCCACCAGCTCGCTCTGCTCCATCGTGCGGATCGCGTCGGAGAGGCTGCCGGGGAGGCGTTCGAAGCCCATCGCGCGGCGTTCGGAGTCGGTCAGCGACCACACGTCGTCCTCGGCCTCGGGCGGCAGCTCGTAGCCCTCGGTGATGCCCTTGAGGCCAGCCGCGAGGATCACCGCGAACGCGAGGTACGGGTTGCAGGCCGGGTCCGGCGAGCGCACCTCGACCCGCGTCGACTGGCCCTTGTTCGGCTTGTACATCGGGACGCGGACCAGCGCGCTGCGGTTGTTGTGGCCCCAGCAGACGTACGACGGCGCCTCGCCGCCGCTGATCAGCCGCTTGTACGAGTTCACCCACTGGTTGGTCACGGCCGTGATCTCGGGGGCGTGCCGGAGCAGGCCGGCGATGAACGCCTTCGCCACCTTCGACAGGTGGAACTCCGCGCCGGGCTCGTTGAACGCGTTGCGGTCGCCCTCGAACAGGCTGACGTGCGTGTGCATCCCCGAGCCCGCGACGTCGGCGCGCGGCTTCGGCATGAACGACGCGTAGATGCCCTGCTCCAGCGCCACCTCCTTCACCAGGTGGCGGAACGTCATGACGTTGTCCGCGGTCGTCAGCGCGTCGGCGTAGCGCAGGTCGATCTCGTGCTGCCCGGGCGCGCACTCGTGGTGGCTGAACTCCACCGAGATGCCCATCCGCTCGAGCATCGTGATCGCCTGGCGGCGGAAGTCGTGGCTGTGGTCGTGCGGCGTCAGGTCGAAGTAGCCGCCGTTGTCGACGGGCTCGGCCTGCTTGCTGTCGCGGAAGAGGAAGAACTCGATCTCGGGGTGCGTGTAGAAGGTGAAGCCCGCGTCGGCCGCCTTCTGCAACGCGCGGCGCAGCACCCAGCGCGGGTCCGCCTCCGACGGCGAGCCGTCCGGCATCACGATGTCGCAGAACATCCGCGCCGTGCCCGGGGACTCCCCGCGCCACGGCAGGATCTGGAACGTCGCCGGGTCGGGCTTCGCGAGCATGTCGCTCTCGTGCACCCGGGCGAACCCCTCGACCGCGCTGCCGTCGAACCCGATGCCCTCGGCGAACGCCCCCTCCAGCTCGGCCGGCGCGATCGCGACCGACTTGAGGAACCCGAGCACGTCGGTGAACCAGAGCCGGATGAAGCGGATGTCGCGCTCCTCCATCGTGCGGAGCACGAACCGGTGCTGCTCGTCCATGCGGCGAGCGTATCGGCGCGGCGTTGCGGCGGCGTTTCCGGATCGGACAAGTAACCCCGGCCCCGTTCCCCGTGTGTCAGGCGTCGGCCACGAGGGCCGCGACACGCATTGGGGGTAATGCTGTGAGAGCACGTCTCGGATCGGCAGTGGGGGTCGTCGCGCTCGTGGGCGCCGCGATCGTGGCCGGCGCGACGCCCGCGTCCGCCAACACCTGCGCGACGGCCACGCCGATGGGCACCCCGCCGGAGATGGGCACGGTGTCGCGCAACGGCAGCGTGAGCGGCCTGCCGGGCGACCAGCAGGAGTGGTGGGAGCACGTCACCGGGCTGAACAACCGGTCGGTGACGGTCGCCGCGCCGTTCGGCGGGGCGGTGAACGTCTCGGTCTACGACCAGAACTGCGGCACCGTCGCGCTGTGCGGCCCGGTCGCGTCCCCGGGCGGCTGCACGTTCCCGACCTCGATGCTGCCCCCGGGGCCGCTGAAGATCCTCGTCGAGTGGAGCCCGATCTCCACCAACCCGAGCGTCGCGGTGGCGTACACGCTGACGGCGACCGGCCTGACGGCGGCCGAGTGCTCGGACGGCATGGACAACGACAGCGACGGGGCCAGCGACTTCGGCAGCGACAACAACTGCACGAGCGCGACGGACAACACCGAGGCGCCGGTCCACGTCGCGGCGTACGGCCACATCACGATCACCAAGGCCAGCGCGACCGCGACGCCGACGATGGGCCTCAGCGGGGTGTACGCCTCGTCGATCTTCCAGTGCACGCCCTCGTTCACCACGACCGAGGTCAAGGTCAGCTGCGACCAGCAGTTCGACCCGGAGTACGAGTACGACTGCTCGGCGTTCATCCTGACCGCGACGGCGCCGGCGCCGAGCGCCGCGTCGGGCGCGACCGGCGACGTCCACGGCTACGTCGGCTGCCCGGTCACCTCGATCCAGACCGCCGACGTCGTGGGCAGCGGGACGCAGTCGGCGTACGGCAGCAACATGGGCATCGCCGACCCGGTCGTCTGCCAGGCGTTCGGCGTGAACGGCCAGGCGATGCCGAGCGGGTCGTTCCAGGTCGACTGCTACGAGCCGGGCGTGGCCTGGCCGTACGGCACCCGGCCGATCTGACCGCTCCCGGTGGTGGGCGCCCGCGCGGCGCCCACCACCGCGGCGGGGGGCGTCGCCGGGCGAGGCCGCGCCAGGAGCGTTAGCGGCGGCGGCCCTTCGGCCTCGGCGGAGCGGCGAGCTCGGTGCCGACCGCGTCGAGCGTCGCCTGCTCCATCGCCAGCCGGAACGTCGCCAGCAGCGTCTCCCCCGCCAGCGGCTGCAGCCGGTCGAGCGCGTCGCGGACGGACGGCCACATCTCCTCGGGCTGCCCCTTCGTGACGAACGGGTGCCACACGTGCTCGACGTAGAGCCGGACGAACGCCTTGGCGACGGCGCCGACGTGGCGGTTCATCTCGCGCTGGAGCTTGAGCAGGTCCTCCAGCGGCACGCCCATCGACGCCACCTCGGCCGCGGCGCGCACCAGGGACGGCGCGGGGACCTCGACCCGGTCCTCGTCGAGCAGCGTGACGATGCCGAGCTTCGCCGCCTCGTCCACCAGGTCGACCGCGCCCGGGCCCATCAACGACACCAGCGCCGAGCGGTCCATCAGCTCGGGCTCCTCGTCGGACCACGGCGCCACGAGCCGGCGGCGGAACGCCAGCGCCTCCGGCCCGGCGCCGGCGGGCAGCGCGTCCAGCGCGGCGCGGATGGCGCGCAGGTTGAACCCGTCCGCCTGCATGTCCTTGATGAGCTCGAGCCGCGCGACGTGGTCGTCGCCGTAGTAGCCGGTCCGCCCGCGCACCTCGGGCGGCGGCAGCAGGCCGCGCGACTGGTGCGCGCGGACGTTGCGGACCGTCATCCCGACCCGCTGCGCGAGCTCGTCGATCGTGAGCGAGGCACCCGACGTGACCACGGTCACACGGTATCGCTACTTGATGTGACACGAAACGGTGTCACATACTGGTCGGCATGAGCCTCACCACCCTGCCCACCGGGTTCACCAGCCTCGACGACCGCCACCCGCTGCCCACGCTGGACGAGTCGCCCGCCGCCGCGCTGCGCCGCATCCGGAGCGAGGCGCCGGCGTTCGCGGAGTGGTTCCGCGAGACCGGGCGCGTGACGGCGTTCGCCAGCCGCGACCTCGTGACGCTGCCGTACCCGCGCCAGTTCGCGCTGTGGGAGGCGAGCACGTCGCGCACCAAGTACGTCTGGATGACCAACCGGATGTTCGTCGTCCAGTGGCAGGAGGACGGCCGGACGCGGACCCTCGTCGCCGAGCCGAGCGACTACGACCTCGGCATCGACACGCCGTACCTGCGGCACGCGATCGACCGCCTCCCGATGTCGGAGGAGCGCGCGCTCAAGCTGCTGTTCGTCCGCCACCCCTCGGTGACCGAGCACCTCGCCGCGCTCGGCATCAAGCCGGAGGACGTCGACTACCTCGTCTTCGACCACCTGCACACGCAGGACGTCCGCCGCCTCGTCGGCACCACGACGCCGCAGCCCGACCTCGGCTACCCGAACGACCCCGTCCCGGCGACGTTCCCGAACGCGAAGATGATCGTGCAGCGCGTCGAGCTCGAGCACGTGCGCGACCCGCACCCGTTCCAGCAGCGGTTCCACCAGTCGTGGACCTACCGGGACATTGACGAGTCGAGGCTGCTGGTCGTCGACGGCAGCGTCCTCGTCGCGCCGGGCCTCGCGCTGCTGCGCACGCCCGGCCACACCCTGGGTAACCACACCATCGTGGTGAACACCGAGAGCCGCGGCATCCTGACCAGCAGCGAGAACGGCGTCGCCGTCGAGTGCTACTCCCCCGAGCACTCGAAGCTGCCCGGCGTGGCGGCGTACGCGCGGACGTGGGGCTACGAGGTGATCCTCAACTTCAACACCCCCGAGTTCGCCTCGTGGCAGTACAACTCGATGGTCGCCGAGAAGCTCATCGCCGACCCGATCGCCGGGACGCCGTTCCGCCACGTCGTGCCGTCCAGCGAGCTGGCGCGGCACCGGCTCGCGCCGCGCGTGACGCCGACGTACTTCCACGGCCAGCTCACGCTCGGGCAGGTGTCGCGATGACCCCGCTCGCCGCGGGCAGCGGCGTCGACAGCATCTGGGGCTACGGCACCGACTGGCTGTACCTGCTCGTCCCGCTCGCCGTCTCCGCGCTGATCGGCGCGCTCGCGGTCCGCGCCGGCGAGGCGCCGGCCGGCGCGCAGCGCGGCACCCGGACGCTGCTGCGCTTCGGCGACGGCATGAGCCGGTGGACCGGCATGCCGTCGTACGCCGCCGGCGGCGTGACGACGCTGGTGTCGTTCCTGCTGGTCGCCGCGCTCGGCTTCTACTGGGACGTCGCGTGGCACGTCGACTTCGGCCGCGACGACCTCATCTTCACGCCCGGCCACACCGCGATCATCGTCGGCGTCCAGGGCCTGCTCGTCGCCGCCGCCGTCACCACGCTGCTCGCCACCTGGACCCGCGCCGACGTGGCGTTGCAGGGCAGGCACCTGCGCGCGCCGTGGGGCGCCGTGATCATGGCCGCCCTCGGCCTCCAGGCCGTGACGTCGTTCCCGCTGGACGAGCTGTGGCACCGCGCCTACGGCGTCGACGTGACGATGTGGGGGCCGACGCACCTCGGCATGATCAGCGGCGCGTCGTTCGGGCCGCTCGCCGCGCTCATCCTCATCAAGGAGTCGAAGCCGCGGCTCACCCGCTTCGGCCGGCACCTCACGATGAACATCGCCGGCGCGACGCTGCTCGGGATGTCGACGTTCCAGCTCGAGTACGACCTCGGCGTGCCGCAGTGGCAGCACCTCTACCACCCGGTGCTGATCGCGCTCGCGAGCGGCTTCGCGCTCGTCGTGTGCCGCAACGTCCTCGGCCGCGGCGGCGCGCTCTACGCCGCGCTGCACTACTGGATCCAACGGCTCATCACGATCGTCGTCGTCGGCGTCGCGCTGAACCACACCAAGCCGCACTGGGCGCTGTACTTCGGCTCCGCGCTGCTGGTCGAGGTGGCGTACGCGATCACCCGCCGGCACGCCGCGATCGTGCAGGCGCTCGCCTGCGGCCTCGCGGTCACGCTCGGCCTCGGCACGGAGTTCGCGTGGACGCAGGTGTGGGGCCGCCACCCGTGGGGCGCCGCGCTGTTCCCGGAGATCGGCGTCGCGGCGCTCGCGGCCTTCGCGGCCGCCGTGCTCGGCACCGCCGCCGGGCGGCGGCTGCGCGGCACCCGCGCGGGCATACCGTCGTGGGCGGTCGCGGCGGCGTTCGGCCTCGCCGTGCTGACGCTGGTCATCCCGTTCCCGCGCCGCGACGACCACGAGGTCCGCGCCGTCGTCCGGACGTTCGCCTCCGGCGACCGCACGAACGTGACCGTGACGGTCGACGAGCCCGAGGCGATCGAGGGCGCCAACTGGTTCGAGGCGTTCGCCTGGCAGGGCGGGTCGTTCGAGAAGCACCGGATGGACCGCGTCTCCGCCGACACCTGGACCACCAGCGAGCCGGTGCCGTACGGCGGCTCGTGGAAGGTGCTGCTGCGCCTGGCGAACGGCACCGAGATGGTCGCCGCGCCGGTGTACTTCCCGGCCGACGAGGCGATCGGCGCGCCGGAGATCCCGCTCGTGCCGGAGCGTTCGGTGGTGATGGCGCGCGACACCAAGCTGCTGATGCGCGAGGCGCACGCCGGCGACACGACGGCCGCGCTGGTGGCGTACGTCGTGCTCGGCTCGTCCGCCGTGCTGTGGCTCGGCCTGCTCGTCGTCGGCCTGCGGTCGCGCCGGCTCGACCGGCCGGATCGGCTGCGCGGCGCGCGCGTCGTCGTCACCGGCGCGCTCGGCGGCATCGGCGTCGCGGTGACCGAGGCGCTGCGCCGGTCCGGCGCGGACGTCGTCGGCATCGACCTCGTCGCGGCCCCGGATGTCGTGGCCGGCGACGTGACCGACGTCGAGTCGACGCGCGCCGCGGTCGCCGAGGCGGCGGCCCGGCTCGGCGGCGTCGACGTGCTCGTCAACCTGGCCGGCATCGGCCGCGCGCAGGACGCCGGCGACTTCCCGGACGCCGACGCGCGGCGGGTGGTCGACGTCAACCTGTTCGGCACGTGGCACGCGACCGCGGCGGCCATGCCGTGGCTCGTCGACTCGCGCGGCCACGTCGTCGTCACCGCGTCCGGCCTGGCCGCCGTGAACGTCCCGTGGGCGGCGGCGTACGCCGCGTCGAAGCGGGCCGTGAGCGCGTACGCGGACACGTTGCGGATCGAGTACGACGGCCGCGTGACCGTGACGACCGTCAACCCCGGCTACGTCCGCACGCCGATCCACGAGGTCGCCGCCGCGAGCGGCGCCTCGCTGGAGGGCGTCACGCCGCCGGACTCGATGGCCGAGGTCGTACGCACCTACCTCACCGCGGTGGACGAGCGGCCGCGGTCGGTGGCGACGAGCTGGCGGACGGCGTTCGGCGTGTGGTTCGCCTCCCGCGTCCCGGCGCTCGCGGACAACGTCGTGCTGTCGAAGCTGGCGCGGCTCGACCGGCCGGCGCCGACGTTCGTGCTGTCGGACGAGCAGCTCGCGGCGCGCGCGCGGGTGGCGACGGAGGAGGCGGTGCGCCGCTAGCCGGCGCCCCCGCCGAACCGGCCGGCCGGCCCCCCAACTGTGAAGATCACCACGCGGGAAGGGTGGCCCATGAGCTTCACAGTTGGTGCCGCCGCAGCCGCCGCAGCCGCCGCCCGGCCCGGCCTGGCCGCGCGGCGCTAGCCGCGGCGCTCCTCGTCCTCCTTGAGCAGCCGCGGGAAGACGAACCACACGAACAGCGTCAGCAGCCCCACCGCGGTCGCGACCAGCACCGCCAACGTCGTCGTGAACACCATCGTCGTGACGAGGTAGAGCGACAGCCCGATGCCGGCGCCGAGCATCAGCAGGCCGGCGATCGCGACCTTGTTGGCCGCGCGCAGCAGCCCCTCCTTGAGCCCCTCGCGGAACAGCAGCCGGTGGTTCGCGGCCGGCGCGATGAGCAGCAACGACGACATCGCGGCGGTGAGCACGGCGGCGAAGTAGACGCGGTGCTGCGTCACGTCCAGCTCGTCGAACCGTTGCGTGAACGGCAGCGACAGCAGGAACGCGAACAGCACCTGCACGCCGGTGATCGCGACCCGCAGCTCCTGCAGGAGCTCGCCCAGCTCCCGGTCGCGCCGGGTCTTCGCGTCCTCCTTCGTCGCCACGCTGTGCGACTACCCCCAACGATCACGTCCGGAACCGGCGCGCCGTAGGCTCGGACCGTGCCCCGCCTGCGCCTCGCGCTCGCCCAGGTCGACCTGACGGTCGGCGACGTCGCCGGCAACGCCGCGCTCGTCCGCGAGTGGACCGCGCTCGCCCGCGATGCGGGCGCGCAGCTCGTGGCGTTCCCCGAGATGACGCTGACCGGCTACCCGATCGAGGACCTCGTCTTCCGCGACTCGCTGCTGGCCGCCAACCGCGCCGCGCTCGCCGGGCTCGCCGCCGAGAGCGATGACCTGGCCGTCGTCGTCGGCTACCTCGACCGCGACGCCGTGGGCCCGCGCAACGCCGCCGCGCTGCTGCACCACGGCGCGGTCGCGGGCACGTACTACAAGCACTTCCTGCCGAACTACGGCGTCTTCGACGAGCGCCGCTACTTCGAGCCCGGCTCGACCGTGACGCTCTACGACGCCGGCGGCGTCACCGTCGCGGTCGTCATCTGCGAGGACATCTGGGTCGACGGCGGCACGGTCGCCGCGGCCGGCGCGGGCGGCGCCGACCTGGTGATCGTGATCAACGGCTCGCCGTACGAGCGCGGCAAGGCGCGGGCGCGTTACGACCTCGTCGCCCGCCGGGCCGCGGAGTCCGGCGCGGTGCTCGCGTACGTCAACCAGACCGCCGGTCAGGACGAGCTCGTCTTCGACGGCGACTCGATGGTCGTCGCGCCGGACGGCACCGTGCTCGCGCGGGCCGGCCGCTTCGCCGAGGAGCTGCTCGTCGTCGACGTCGACGTGACGCCGCGGGAGCGTTCGACCGAGGTGGAGGGCGACCTCGTCACCGTCGAACGCGTCACGCTCGGCCCGCTCCCGCCCGCGCCGGCGGACGAGGTGAAGGCGGCGGTCGCCGAGCCGCTGTCGGACGAGGCGGAGGTGTACGGCGCCGTCGTCACCGGCACCCGCGACTACGTCCGCAAGAACGGCTTCTCGACCGTGATCCTCGGCCTGTCCGGGGGCATCGACTCCGCGCTCGTCGCGACGATCGCGGTCGACGCGCTCGGCCCGGACTGCGTCTACACCGTCGCGATGCCGAGCCGCTGGTCGTCGCAGGGGTCGCTGGACGACGCGGCCGACCTCGCGGCGCGGCAGGGCACGCACCACACGGTGGTGCCGATCGAGCCGGTCGTGGCGGCGTTCCAGGAGGCGTCCGGCGGGCTCACCGGGGTGGCCGCCGAGAACCTCCAGGCGCGGGTGCGCGGCACGCTGCTGATGGGCCTGTCGAACGAGCACGACCACCTCGTCCTCACGACCGGTAACAAGAGCGAGCTGGCCACCGGCTTCTCGACGCTCTACGGCGACTCGGCCGGCGGCTGGGCGCCGATCAAGGACGTGCCCAAGACGCTCGTCTGGCGCCTCGCGGAGTGGCGCAACGCGCAGACGCCCGACGCGCCGCCCGTCCCGGAGGCGTCGATCAGCAAGCCGCCGTCCGCCGAGCTCGCGCCGGGCCAGCTCGACCAGGACCGGCTGCCGCCGTACGAGCTGCTCGACGACCTGCTGGACGACTACGTCGAGCGCGACGTCGGCCGCGACGCGCTCGTCGCGCAGGGCTTCGACGCGGCGACGGTGGACCGGGTGATCCGGCTGGTGGACGTCGCCGAGTACAAGCGGCGGCAGTACCCGCCCGGCCCGAAGATCACGTCCCGGGCGTTCGGCCGGGACCGGCGGCTGCCGATCACCAACCGCTGGCGCGAGCAGGCCTAGCCGGGCTCGGCGAGACCCGGCCCTAGTACGCCGGCGGGTCGGCGAGCGCCTGGCTCCGTACCCGCTCGACCGCGCGCCCGTCCGCCAGCTCCGCGCGCGTCTCGGGGTGCGTGGCGTACCAGTGCAGCGTCCAGTACACGAGCAGCGGGTCGGCGAACCGGTCCGCCGCGAGCCACACGCCCTCGCCGGGCGCCTCGAGGTGGATGCGCTGCCGGCGCCGGACCGTCAGGCGACCGGCCTCGGTCCAGGCGACGCGGCGCCCGTACGGCCGGAACGCGAACGTCACGCCCTCCGGGTCCAGCCGCAGCTCGCCGCCGCCGCGGGTCTGCGCGAACCGCGCCCCGCCGGCCACCACGAGCACCGCGAGGAACGCCGCCCCCCACGCGGGCCCGAGCGAGGCCGCGCTGCCGAGGGCCATCAGCACCGTGCCGGCGGTCGCCGCCACGAGCTGCCGGCGCGACGTCGGGAGGACGAGCGCGCCGTCGCGCGCCGCCGCGTGCGCCCTCCGGGGCGGCGCGTACGCGATGCCGACGCAGCCGAGGAAGGCCGCGACGCCGAAGCCGAACCACGCCGTCTCGCCACCGGTGGCCAGCGCGGCCGCCGCGACCGAGCCGAAGAACGCGCCGGCCCCGACCGCGAACGCCGACCACCAGCGGCGGGTCGGCCCGGTCGGCCACCCCAGCGGGATCGGCAGCATGCCGTTACGGTGCCAGGCCCCTCAGCGCCGCGTCCACGAGCCGGCCGGGCACGTCGTCGGCCACCCCGTCGGGACCGGCGAACACGATCCGGTACAGCAGCGCCCCGATCAGCAGGTCGATCGCGTCGTCCACGTCCACGCCGCGGCGCAGCTCGCCCTTGGCGACGGCCATCCGCACCATCTGCCGCATCCGGTTCCGGCGCGGCTCGAGGATCTGCGCGCGGTAGTGCTCGGCCAGCGGCGGGTTCGTCGCGGTCGCCCCGACCATGCACGGCAGCAGCCGGCCGGCGCCGGTCCGCGACATGCCGAGGATGCCGGCGAGAAGCGATACGAGACGGTCTCGTATCGTTCCGGTGGCCACCTCGGGGAACGGGTCGGTGCGCCGCGCCACCGCGTCGATGACCAGCGCCTCCTTGCTCGGCCAGCGGCGGTAGATCGTCGCCTTGGCCACCCCGGCGCGGGCCGCGACCGCGTCCATCGCCAGCCGGTCGAACCCCTCCTCCGAGAGCAGCGCGAGGGTCGCGTCGACGATCGCGTCGTCGGCGTCGGCGTTGCGCGGCCGGCCGGTCATCGGGCGGTCGCCTCCTCCAGGCCGAGCGAGGCGAGCTCGGTCTCCTCCTCGCGGCCCTGCGCCGGGAGGAAGAGGACGACGGCCAGCGCGCCGAGGAACGCGAACCCGGCGGCCACCAGCGCCACCGTGCCCATCGCATCGGTGAACGCCACCTTGGCCGCGTGCTCCAGCGCCTGGTCGCCGTGTGCCACGAACATCGTCTTCACGATGCTGTCCCGCGCCTCCGCGCGGAGCGGCGCGGGCAGGTGCTCGATCGCCGGCTTGATGTGCGCGGCGTAGGCCGACGACAGGAGGCTGCCGAGGATGGCCACGCCGAGCGCGCCGCCGACCTGCCGCGTCGTGTCGTTGACCGCCGAGCCGACGCCGGCCCGGTTGCGCGGCAGCGAGCCCATGATCGCCTCCGTGGACGGCGCCACGACGTGCGCCATGCCCGCGCCCATCAGGAAGTAGACGAGGCCGAGCTTCCAGTACGGCGTGCCGACCTCGAACAGCCGCAGGCTGGCGAGCGTCAGGCCGAGCACCGTGAGCCCGCCGGCGACGACCCGCTTGGTGCCGAAGCGGGCGGCCAGCTTCGCCGAGTTCGGCGCGAACGTCACCAGCGCCGCCGCCACCGGGAGCACCCGGATGCCGGCTTCGAGGGCGGTGTAGCCGCGCACGATCTGCTGGTACTGCGTGAGCAGCAGCGTGGTGCCGAACAGCGCGAAGAACGCCAGCGTCACCGCGCCGGACCCGGCCGAGAAGCGCGGGTTCTTGAAGAACTCCACCGGCAGCATCGGGTGGTCGCTGCGCGACTCGTTCACCACGAAGAAGCCGAGGATGACCAGGCCGAGGAACCCGGCGCCGATCGTCTCGGTGGACAGCCAGCCGCGGATCGGCGCCTCGATGATCGCGAACACGAGCGCGGACAGGCCGGCGATCGAGAGCACCGCGCCGAGCGGGTCGAGCCGGGGCGCGCGCTCGTCCTTCGACTCGGGCACGAGGAACCGGCCGGCGACCAGCGCGCCAATCACCACGGGGACGTTGACCAGGAAGATCGCGCCCCACCAGAAGTGCTCGAGCAGCACGCCGCCGGCGATCGGGCCGATGCCGATGCCGAGGCCGGAGACGCCGGCCCAGATCGCGATGGCGCGGCCGCGCTCGTTCGGCGGGAAGACGTTCGTGAGGATCGACAGCGTGCTCGGCATGATCAGCGCGCCGCCGACGCCCATCAGCGCGCGGCCCGCGATGAGCGCGTTCGCCGAGCCGGAGAACGCGCAGAACACGCTGCTCGCGCCGAACGACAGCAGGCCGATGCTCAGCGCGCGGCGCCGGCCGAACTTGTCGCCGAGCGCGCCCATGGTGAGCAGCAGGCCGGCGAACACCAGGACGTACGAGTCGATGATCCACTCGATCTGGCCCTGGGTGGCGTGCAGCCGCTCCTGCAGGGTCGGGATCGCGACGTTGAGGATCGTGTTGTCGAGGCCGACGACGAGGAGGCTCACGCAGAGGACCGCGAGGGTCCACCAGCGCTTGTCGTAGACCTGCTGCTGTTCGGGAGACACGGGCCAGGGCGTCCTTTCGATACGAGTCAGTCGCGTATCATAACTGCCCTAGCCGCCGGCGCGAACGAGTACCGGCGGGTCCGCGCCGCCGTCGTAGAGGTCACGCGCGCCGAGCGGCGCGCGGAGGGTGACGGAGCGGTGCCGCAGCAGCGGGTCGGTGCACTCGCGGCCGGCGCTGGAGCCGTTGCCCAGGGTGATCACCACGCGGTCGGCGGACTCGGCGACGTCGATGCGGCGGACCGCCGAGCAGGCGGCGGCGAGGTAGGTGAGGGCCACGGTGCGCGAGGCCGCGTCGGCGCGTTCGACGTCCCAGATCGCGGCGGGCACCTCGGCCGCCGCTGCGCCGCTCGCCGCGACTTGGGCGGCGGTCCCGGCCGGCGGCGCGGTCGTCGCGCCGACCGCCCGCGGCTCCGCCGTGCGCGGGGCGGCGCATGCCGAGACCAGCAGAAGGGCTCCCCACGCGGCGCGCCGCATGTCAGCATTGTGCGCGCACGGGGACTCCGTTGGGGAGCCTCGATGACAGACATGGGGTCAGCCATGAGCGGAACCCTCTACGGCGGCACGTCCGGCCGCCGCGTCACCGTCCTCGACCTCGCCGCCGCCAAGGCGCGCGGCGAGCGCTGGCCGATGCTGACGGCGTACGACTTCCTCACCGCGCGGGTGCTCGACGAGGCCGGCATTCCGGTGCTGCTCGTCGGCGACAGCGCGGCGATGGTGGTGTACGGCCACGACTCGACGCTGCCGGTGACCGTGGACGAGCTGGTGCCGCTCGTCCGCGCGGTCTCGCGCGGCGCGGCGCGGGCGATGGTCGTCGCCGACATGCCGTTCGGCTCGTACCAGGCGTCCGTGCCGGCCGCGCTGGACGCGGCGGCGCGGTTCATGAAGGAGGGCCGGGCGCACGCCGTGAAGCTCGAGGGCGGCGCCCGCGTGCTGCCGCAGGTCGAGGCGCTGGCGTCGGCCGGCATCCCGGTGATGGGCCACCTCGGGCTGACGCCGCAGTCGGTGAACGCGTTCGGCGGGTTCCGGGTGCAGGGCCGCGGCGAGGCCGGCGAGCAGCTCCTCGCCGACGCCAAGGCGCTGGAGTCGGCGGGTGCGTTCAGCCTGGTGCTGGAGTGCGTGCCGGCCGAGCTGGCCGAGCGGGTCACCGCGTCACTCGCCATCCCGACGATCGGCATCGGCGCGGGCGCCGGCTGCGACGCGCAGGTGCTGGTGTGGCAGGACCTGATGGGGCTCACGCCGGCACCGGGGCCGCGCTTCGTGAAGCGCTACGCCGACCTGCGCGGGCTGCTCACGCAGGCGGCGCAGGCGTTCGCCGAGGAGGTCCGCGACGGCGCGTACCCCGGCCCGGAGCACGCGTACGAGTAACGGCTACGCCGGGCCGAAGAGGCTGCGTTCCAGGACGTCGCGCGCCTCGGCCAGCGACGGCCCGTACCAGGTCAGGTGCCGGCCGCTGACGAACGCCGCCCGCGCGCCGGGGAACGCCGCCGCGTCCTCCGGCCCGAACGCGTACGGCTCGTCGGGCAGCACGACGAGGTCGTACGGCGGTAGGTCGTCCGGCGCGAACTCCGGGTAGCGGGACGGCGACGAGGCGAGGACGTTCGCCACGCCCAGCCGGGCCAGCACGTCCCCGGCGAACGTGTCGCGGCCCAGCGCCATCCACGGCTTGCGCCAGATCGGCACCACCGCCCGCGCGCGCACCGGCGGCGGCGGACCGGCCGGCCAGGCGCGGCACGCCGCCGCGTACCAGGGCGGCGAGCCCGCGCCGAGCACCGCGAGCAGCCGGCCCAGCGAGGTCAGCGCGGCCGGCACGGTGGTCGGCGCGGTGACCCACACGGCCACGCCCGCCGCGCGCAGCGCGGCGACGTCGGCCTCGCGGTTCTCCTCGAAGTTGGCCAGCACGAGGTCCGGCGCGAGGTCGAGGACGGCGGGCACCGACGGGTACTTCGAGCCGCCGACCCGCGCCACGTCGAGCCCGGCCGGCTCCACGCAGTAGTCGGTCGCGCCGACGAGCAGCCCGGAGAACGCCACCGCCTCGGTCAGCGACGGCACGAGCGAGACGACCCGCCGTACCGGCCGCGGCACCGCGACCGGGTGGCCGAGGTCGTCAGACGCCCGTGATGCGTACGCCGGCATGGGTCTTGTAGCGCTTGTTGATGGCCAGCAGCACGGTTGTCAGCGACTCCAGCTCGCGGGAGAGCCGCAACGGCCCCGCGTCGATGCCGCGCATGCCCGGCACCTGGGTGGCCAGGCCGATGACGAGGGTCTTCGCCTCGGCGTCGTCGCCGCAGACGAGGATGTCGGTGTTCACCGACGTGTTGGTCCCGAACAGCCGCCGCGCGGACACGTCGTGGAACGCCGACACCACCCGCGCCCCCGGCACGAGCGCGGCCGTCTGCTCGGCCGCCGATCCCTCGCGCACCTCGACCGGCAGCGCGCCCTGCTTGTCGAAGATCATCGGGTTCACGCAGTCGATGACGATCTTGCCCTCCAGCGCCGGCGCGAGGGACGTGACCGTGTCCGCGCGCCCGTCGTACGGCACCGCGAGGACCACGACCGGCCCGAACGCCGCCGCCTCCTCGTTGGTCCCGCCGCGCACGTCGACCTCGACGTCGGGCCGCATCGCCTTGACCTCCGCCGCCGCCTCGGCCGCCCGCTCGGCCGAGCGCGAGCCCAGCATCACGGCGTGCCCCGACACCGCGAACCGCAGCGCCAGCCCCTTCCCCTGCGGCCCGGTGCCGCCGAGGACGCCGATCGCCAGGCCCTCCAGCGTCACGACCTGCCCACCAGGGATGACCGTCACATGCCCTCCAACGCGGTCGCGACCCGGTCGGCGACGACGTCGACGATCCGCGGGTCGAGGTTCAACGGCTCCGTGACCACCCACGGCACCGCGCCGTGCTCCCCCGCCGCCGCGCGCACCAGCGCGGGGATGTCGACGGTCGAGTGGTTGCCCGGGAACAGGAAGTACGGGTGCACCACGACCCGGGCCACGCCGGCCGCCACCAGGGCGGCGTAGCCCTCGGGGATCGTCGGCGCGACGAGCTCGAGGAACGCCGCCCGGACCACCCACGACGGGTGCCGCGCGGCCAGCTCGCCGGCCACCGCGCGCACCACGTCGTTCGCCTCGCCGCGCCGCGAGCCGTGCCCCACGACGAGCAGCCCGACCGGTCCCTCCGTCACCCGGCACATCCTGCCTTCTTGCGGCCGATCCCCGCGCGGGAGGATTTGTGTCACAGCGGCAGGACTGGGCAGGCCCGCGACGAACGTGATCACATCGGGCAGGACCCGGGCACACCCCTCAGTGGAGACAGCGGATGCGGATCGGCCGGCGCGAACGGCAGGGCGGCAAGCCCAGCCGTGACGTTCGGCGTTCCGACGCCGACCGCATCAACGCCATCGCGCACGACGCGGACGTCTCCGTGGACGAGGTGCTCCGGGACGTCGCCGAGTTCCGGCTCGCGCTCGAGACCGACATGATCGTCGCCGCCGCCGCGGCCGACGAGCCGGAGCTGCTCTCCGAGATCGTCGACGGCGAGCGCGCCGAGCTGGCCGACTTCCACGACCGGCTGCTCGAACGCCTCGTGGACGCCGCCGCCCAGGACGAGCTGGCCGCCCGCCGCGAACGCCGTTCCGGCCCGCGCCGCGCGGCCCGCACCACCGCCGCGGCCGCCGCCGTGCTCGCGCTGCTCGGCCTGAGCCGCGTCGGCACCGGCCCCGCCGACAACCGGGTCGCGCTCGCCACGGCGACCCAGCAGTACGCCGACTTCTCCAGCGCCGTGTCGACGGAGTCCCCGGGCGCGGTCAGCGAGGCCGCGGCCGAGCTGCACGAGACGCTCGAGACGCTCATCACCCAGCACGCCGGCGACCCCGAGGTGGCGCAGCAGGCCGCCCAGCTCCTCCAGGCCGAGATCTCGCTGCTCCAGGTCAAGGACCCGGCCGGCGCCAGCCAGGTGATCGCGCAGGCGCGGTCGTTGATGACGCTGCTCCGCCGCGCCACCCCGCCGAACGTCCGGGCCAGCGTCGCCCCGATCCTCGACGCGGTGCAGACGCCGTCGCCGAAGCCGACCAGCAGCCCGAAGCCGAAGCCGTCCGCCACGTCCTCGCCGAAGCCCAGCAGCACGCCGAAGGCGACGAGCACGCCGAGCGCGAGCGCCAGCGCGACCGACGACGACGACGGCCCCCTCCACGCGCCCTAGCCGCACCCCCGCGCCCCAGCCGGCGCCCCGCCCCAGGCCCCGCGCCCCAGCCGGCGCCCCGCACCGCCCCACCACACCGCGACCCGGTCGCAAAATCCACCGTCCCCCCGCACGCCCCGCGACCCGGTCGCGAAATCCGCCGGCGGGCGCGCGCGCCCGGGACCCGCCCCGCGACCCGGTCGCGAAATCTGCCGTCCCCCCGCACGTCCCGCGACCCGGTCGCGAAATCCGCCGGGGCCGGGGCCGGGGCCGGGGCCGGGGCCGGGCCCGGGCCCGGGCCCTTCTTGCGAAGGAGTCGCAACAACGACTCCCGCGCGATAACCTGGGTTTGTGCGGAGGCTCGCGGGGGTAGTGCTGGCGGTTGGCCTGCTCACGGCCGGCTGCAGGTCCGGCGCGCCCGGCGGGCCCGGCACGCCCGGCGGGCCCGGCGCCGCCGGCGCGGCCAACGCCAACGACGACACCGGCCGGCTCCGCGTCGTCACGACCGTCGCCCCCCTCACCAGCATCGCGGCCACGATCGGCGGCGACCGGGTGCGGGTCACCGGCCTCGTCCCGGAGGGCACCAACTCCCACACGTTCGAGCCGCCGCCCAGCGCCGCCGAGGTGCTGTCCGAGGCCGACCTGATCCTGGTCAACGGCCTCAAGCTCGAGGACCCCACGGCGGAGCTCGCCACGGAGAACAAGAGGAAGGACGCCACGATCGTCGCGCTCGGCGACCGGGTGCTGCCGCGCGGCGAGTGGATCTTCGACTTCTCGTTCCCGGAGAAGGACGGCAAGCCCAACCCGCACCTGTGGACCGACCCGAACTACGCGGTGCGCTACGCCGAGGTGATCGCCGCCGAGTACGCGCGACGCGACCCGGACGGGACGGCGACGTACGACGCCAACCTCGCCGCGTTCCGCACCTCCGCCGGCGCGCTCGGCGCCGCGATGGTCGAGGCCGGCAAGACGGTCGCGCGCAAGGAGCTGCTCACCTACCACGACGGCTACGCGTACTTCGCGCGGGACTTCGGGTGGACGGTGCTCGGCGCGATCCAGCCCAGCAACTTCGAGGAGCCGACGCCGCGCGAGGTGACCGCGCTGATCGAGCAGATCAAGGAGCGCAAGGTGCCGGCCATCTTCGGCTCGGAGGTGTTCCCCTCCACCGTGCTCGCGCAGATCGGGAATGCGACGGGCGCGAAGTACGTAGACACCTTGCGTGACGACGACCTGCCGGGCGAGCCGGGTGACCCCGAGCACTCGTGGTTCGGGCTCATGAGGTTCGACTTCGTCACGATGGTCGAGGCGCTCGGCGGCGACGCGACCGCGCTGAAGGCGCTCCCGCTGCCCACGACCACGGACCGCGCGAGGTACCCGCAGTGACCGCCCTCGTCCGGCTGGACCACGTGACATGCCACTACGGCGCGGAGCCGGTGCTCGCCGACGTCGACCTGGAGATCCGCGCCGGGACGTTCACCGGCGTGGTCGGCCCGTCCGGCTCCGGCAAGACGACGCTGCTGCGCGTGCTGCTCGGCACCCACAAGCCCTCGCACGGCACGGTGACCCGCGCGAAGGGCACCGCGGTCGCCTACGTCCCGCAGCTCGAGACCGTGGACTGGAACTTCCCCGTCACGGTCGAGGAGTGCGTGCTGATGTCGCGCACCGGCCGCCGCCTCCCCTGGCCCAGCCGGGACGAACGCCGCGAGGTGGCGGAGGTCCTCGAACGCCTCGGCATCGGCGGCCTCGCGAAGCGGCACATCCGCCAGCTCTCCGGCGGGCAGCAGCAGCGGATGTTCCTCGCCCGCGCGCTGCTCCGCCGGCCCGCGCTGCTGCTGCTCGACGAGCCGACGTCCGGCGTCGACGTGGCGACCCGGCACGAGGTGCTCCACCTGCTCGCCGACCTCAACGCCGAGGGCATCGGCATCGTGCTGACGACGCACGACCTCAACGGCATGGCGGCGCACCTGCCGCACCTGGTCTGCCTGCACACGCGGGTGATCGGCGTCGGCGCGCCGCGCGACGTGCTCACCCCGCAGGTGCTGGAACGCACGTTCGGCGCCCGCATGGAGGTGCTGGTCCACGGCGGGATGCCGGTCGTGGTCGACACCTACGACGGGCTGACCGTCCCGCTGCCGCGCACCGACCCGATGCCGACCGGCTGATGCACGGCCTGCTGGCGCCGTTCGCGTACGGGTTCTTCACCCGCGGCGTGATCGTGGCGACGCTCTCCGGCGCGCTGCTCGGCCTGATCGGCGTCTACATCACGCTCAAGGGGATGTCCTACATCGGGCACGGCCTCTCCCACGCGATCTACGGCGGGTTCGCGGCGAGCACGATCGTGTCGTTCAACTACTACGTCGGCGCCGGCCTGTGGGGCCTCGGCTCCGCGCTCGCCATCAACACCGTCTCGCGCCGCCGCGCGATCGGCGCCGACGCCGCGATCGGCGTCATCACGACGGCGTCGTTCGCGCTCGGCGTCGCGCTGCTGCGCGCGTTCGGCAGCCGCGGGCGGTCGTTCGACGCGGCGCTGTTCGGCAGCATCCTCGGGCTGTCGAACGCGGACGTCGTCGCGGTGCTCGCGGTGACGCTGCTGGCCGGGGCGCTGGTGTTCTTCCGCTACCGCGCGCTGCTGTTCACGACGTTCGACCCCGAGGTGGCCGACGTGTCCGGCGTCTCGGTCGCGCGCACCGACGCGCTGCTCACCGCGACGCTCGCGCTCGGCATCCTCGTCACGCTCAACGTCATCGGCGTGACGCTGGTCGCGGCGATCCTCGTCACGCCGCCGGTCGTGGCCCGGATGCTGACCGTGTCGTTCACCCGGATGCTCGTCATCTCGACGGTCGTGGGCGCGGTGTGCGGCTTCGTGGGGATGAACCTCTCGTACCACCTCGACGTCCCCAGCGGCACGATGATCGTGCTGACGGGGGCGGCGGTGTTCGTGCTGACGTTCGCGGTCACCGGGGTGCGCGGGCTGCGCCGCACGGCGGGGCTGGCGCACTGAACGCCGCCGAGGCCGCCGCGCTCCGCGAGGTGTTCGCGGGGACGCCGTTCGACACCGAGGTCGTGGACTTCGCGACCGCGCTCGGCACCACGCCGAAGGCGAGCGGCGACCTGCTGGTCGTCGGCACGCCGGACGAGGAGCCGTGGCACTTCGCCGCGCACCTCACCGACGAGGCGGAGTGGGCGCGCCGCCCCGAGCTGGCGCCGACGCTCGTCCGCTGGCAGGTCCCGCCGGGCGCCCCGGCCCACCTCGCGGTCGGCCTGGACCGGCTCTCCGTGGTGCGGCGCGAGACGCTGCTCGTCGTCTCCCCCGACGCCTCGCCCGAACGCCTCCTCGACGACGTGCGACGCGCCCGCCGGCACGGCGCGCACGTGATGGCGATCGAGGCGGGCGACACCGACCTGCGCGGCCTGGCGCACGAGTCGCTGACGGTGCCGGTGCACTCCTACCTCGACGTCGTGCAGCACGTCGTCAGCGCCACCGCGCCGGGCGCCCGGCGGCCCGGTGTCAGGGAGCGGCTGGGCCGCCTGCTGGACGGTCTCCAGGGGGCGCCGCGGCCTCCGCGATAGCGCGCCGCCGCACGCCCACGACGGCCGCCGCCGCCACCGCGACGACGACCGCGACCAGCACGAGCATCCCCGCGCCGCCGCCCTCGTCGACCGCGGTGAACCGCACCTGGACCGGCGGCTGCGGCGCGCCGGAGTTGTCGGGGTCGGCCGCCTGCGCGAGGCGGATCTCGTGCTCGCCCGGCGCGACGTGCACCTTGACGACGGTCTGCCCGCCGGCCGGGACCGACAGCGTGGTGAACGTCCCCCCGACCTTGCCCGTCGTGTCCACGAGCGTGCCGTCGAGGGTCATCGTGAACAGCCCCGCGCCGTCGCCGCCCTCCCCCACCACGACCACGCGGACGGTGCCCGCGCTCACCCGCGCGCCGTCCTCCGGCGCCGCGACGCGCAGCCGCGGCGACACGTGCGCGGCCGCCGGTGTCGCGACGAACGCGAACGCGAGCAGGAGAGCGGGAACCCGGCGCACGCCGCCGATCGTGTCACGACAGAATGGTCCGCAGACCGGAAGGAGCCCGATGCGTACCCGCCTCGTCCCCGCGGCCCTGGCGCTCGCCCTGCTCGCCGCGTGCGGCGGCGACGACCCGTCGCCGTCCGCGAGCCCCTCGGCGAACGGCGCCACGACCCCGGTCACGACCGCGCCGGGCACGGCGAGCGCCACGCCGTCCGGCGGCCCGGGCTGCCCGATCCAGCCGGGCCCCGCCGCGGGCACCACGGTCATCACCGCGACGGTGACCGGCAAGAAGGTGGACACCGCGCGCGGCACGTACCCGGTGAAGCTCGGCAGCAACGTCCGCGTCGCGGTCACCGCCGACACCGCCGACGAGGTCCACGTGCACGGCTACGACAAGAAGCAGGACACCCAGCCCGGCTGCCCGACCGCCATCGACCTCGTCGCGAACATCGCCGGCACGGTCGAGGTCGAGCTGGAGGAGGCCGGCATCCAGCTCTTCGAGATCAAGGCGTCGTGACGGCGCTCCTCGCGCACGGGGTCGGCGGCCGCACCGACCTGCCGGTCCCGCTCTGGATGGCGATCTACGGCGCGGGCATCGCGGTCGTGCTGTCGTTCGCGGCGCTCGGCGCGCTCTGGCCGAACCCGCGCCTCACCGGCGAGAAGGGCCGCCCGCTTCCGCGCCCGCTGGCCGCGGTCCTCGACTCGCCGGTGCTGCACTGGGTGCGCCGCGCGGTCGTGCTCGCCGCGTCGGGCGTGCTGCTCGCGGCGGCGTTCGCCGGCGCGCCGGGCGAGGAGCGCAACCCGGTCCCGTGGTTCCTGTACATCGTGCTGTGGGTCGGGCTCGTCCCGCTCTCGCTGCTGCTCGGCCCGGTCTGGAGGCTGGTCAACCCACTGCGCACGATCCACTGGCTCATCGCCGCCGCGACCGGCAGCGAGCCGGAGGAGGGGCTGCGCGAGTACCCCGACCGGCTCGGCTACTGGCCGGCCGCCGTGACGCTCGGCGGGTTCGTGTTCCTCGAGCTGGTGTACCCGTTCCGCGCCGACCCGCGGACCCTCGGCCTGGTCCTCGTCGTCTACGCCGTCACGCACATCGTCGCGGCGTCGGTCTACGGCGACCGCTGGTTCGCCCGGGCGGACGCGTTCGAGGTCTACAGCACGCTGATCGGGCACCTCTCGCCGCTCGGCCGGCTGCCCGACGGCCGGCTCGCGCTCCGCAACCCGCTCGACCACCTGGCCGACCTGCGCGCCGAGCCGGGGCTCGTCGGCGTCGTGTCGGTGCTGCTCGGCTCGACGGCGTACGACGGCGTCACCCGCTCGCAGTGGTGGAAGGACTTCGCCGGCGACGCGTCCGGCTGGGCCGCCGTGCCGCGCGGGCTGCTCGGGCTCGCCGCCTGCGTGGCGTTCGTCGCGGCGACGTACGTCCTCGCCACCCGCCTCTCCGGCCGCCCGGCCGGCGCCGACCCGGCGGGGCTGCCCGGGGCGTTCGTCCACTCGGTCGTCCCGATCGCCGTGGGCTACGCCGTCGCGCACTACTTCTCGCTGCTGCTCCTCGAGGGCCAGCAGGCGTGGATCCTGATGTCCGACCCGTTCGGCACCGGCGCCGACTGGTTCGGCACCGCGAACTGGTCGGTCGACTACACCCGGCTCACGCCGCGCACGGTCGCGGTCACGCAGATCGCGGCCGTCGTGGTGGGCCACGTCCTCGGCGTGATCGCCGCGCACGACCGCGCGGTCGGGCTGTTCAAGGGACGGGCCGCGGTGAAGGGGCAGTACCCGCTGCTCGTCGTGATGGTCGCGTACACCCTCGGCGGCGTCGCGCTGCTGCTCGGCACGTGATCGGCCCGCTGGCCCACGGGTCGGGGATCGACGAGGCGATCGTCGTCCTCGTTCCGCTGGCCTGCCTGATCGTGCTGCTGCGGATGGGCGCGAAGAAGGCGCCGCCCGAGGACGAGCCGCCGTCAGCGGACGACGACGGTCAGCACTCCACCTGACCGGCGGACTCGCCGGCCCGCAGGGTCACCTCGACGGTCTGCGTGACCGTCGCCTTCGGCGCCACCCGCTGCGACAGGAACTGGTAGTCCGCGCCGCGGTCGCCGGTCTCGCTCAGCCGCTGGATGCGGCACTTGCCGTGGCCCGCCTTGCTGCCCTTGTTCGACACCTCGACGGTCACCGACGCCGTGCCCGCGCCGGGCTTGACGTCCAGCACCCGCGCCTCGAACGGCCCCACCCCGCGCACCGACAGCCAGAGCAGGAACGCCAGCACCACGAACCCGCTCAGCAACGCCGCCATGACCGTGCCGTGCGACTGCGTCGGGGACGGCGCGGCCGGGCGGGGGATCGTGAGGTCGACGTCCTCGCCGAACACGTGCTCGCACCGGACGCACACCTGGATGTCACCGCGCCGGGGCGTGCCGCACCGGGGACAACGTTCAGTCGGCATGGCCCGATCGTACGTGTAGCGTCCGCCCGTGCCCGATCCGGAGGACCCGCGCGAGCTGCCGGAGCTGCCCGAGCTCGAGCCGGCCGTCGCGGCGACCACGCAGCGCGGCGGCCTGGCCGGGCTGGTGCGCCGGCACGCGATCGACCTGCGGCCGTTGCGGCACCGGGAGTTCCGGCTGCTCTGGTCGGGCCAGTCCGTGTCGTTCATGGGCTCGCAGGTGACGTACGCCGCGGTGAAGTTCCAGGTGTACTCGCTCACGAAGTCGTCGCTCGCCGTAGGCCTGATCGCGCTGTGCGAGCTGGTGCCGTTGCTCACGATGTCGTTCGTCGGGGGCGCTGGCCGACGCGATGGACCGGCGGAGGCTGTTCCTGCGCGCCGAGGTGGCGCTGACCGCGGTGACGGCGTTCCTGCTCGTCAACGCGCTGCTGCCGCACCCGCGGGTGTGGCCGATCTACGTGCTCGTGGCGTTCGCCGCGGGCCTCGACGGCCTGGGCCGGCCGAGCCTCTGGTCGCTGCTGCCGCGGCTGGTGCCGAAGGAGGAGCTCGCGTCGGCGACCGCGCTGCACTCGCTGTACATCTCGTTCGGCGCGGTCGCCGGGCCGGCGCTCGGCGGGCTGCTGATCGCGTCGGTCGGGCTGCCGGGGACGTACGCGCTGGACGTGGTGTCGTTCGCCGTCTCGCTGGTCACGCTGCGCCTGATGAACGCCACGCCGCCGCCCGACGACGCGGAGCGGCCGAGCCTGCGCTCGGTGGTCGAAGGGTTCCGCTACGCGCGGTCGCAGCAGCTCCTCATGGGGACGTACCTGCTCGACTTCAACGCGATGATCTTCGGCATGCCCTCGGCGCTGTTCCCCGAGCTGGCCGCGACGCG
This sequence comes from Mycobacteriales bacterium, assembly GCA_036382875.1. Classification (GTDB taxonomy): domain Bacteria; phylum Actinomycetota; class Actinomycetes; order BP-191; family BP-191; genus BP-191. Next base: position 7,170 of record DASVPJ010000025.1, on the reverse strand, counting down.
GTTCCGGCACAGCGGGCTGGACGAGGCGACCGTCTACGGCCTGCTGGCCGGCGCGCCCGCGGCCGGCGCGCTGCTCGCGACCGTCTCGTCCGGCTGGGTGCGGCGCATCCGCCGGCACGGCCTGGCCATCGTCTGGTCCGTCGTCGCGTGGGGCGTGGCGATCACGCTGTTCGGCTTCGCGACGTCGCTCTGGCTCGCCCTGCTGCTGCTCGCCGCGGCGGGCGCGGGCGACTTCGTGTCGGCGGCGTTCCGCTCGACCATCTGGAACCAGACGATCCCCGACCACCTGCGCGGCCGGCTCGCCGGCATCGAGCTGGCCAACGTCGCGTCCGGGCCGCTGCTCGGCGACCTGGAGGCGGGCGTGGTGTCGCGGCTCGCCGGGCCGCGGGTGTCGATCGTGAGCGGCGGCCTCGCCTGCCTCGCCGGCGCGGGCGTGCTGGCGTTGCTGCTGCCGGAGTTCCTGCGCTACCGCTCGAAGTACGGCGGCGAGACCTAGTCCCCGAACCGGACGCGGCGCTGCGCCACGTCCACCTCGGCCAGCCGCACCCGCACCGCCGTCCCCGGCTCGGCCGCGCCCTTGTACCGCCCGCGCACCGCCGGGTCGGCGAGCTGCACCACGCCGTCCCCCACGACCACCGCGTCGAACGCCTCCCCCACCCGCGGCGCGAGCACCACCGCCTCGACGTAGTCGAGCACCTCGCGTTCCAGCGTCCGGGCGCGCCGGTCGGCGGCCACCATCAGGTCCGGCAGCGCGGGCAGCGAGTCGCGGCACCAGGCGGGCACCTCGCGGCCGGCGTGCAGGGCCAGCACGACCTCGTTCGCGAACCGGTCGGCCAGCCGCCGCAGCGGCGCGGTGACGTGCGCGTACGGCGCCGCCACCGCGCTGTGCTCCGCCTGGGCCGGCGGCGCGCCGTCGAACGCCGTGTACCCGGCGCCGCGCATCAGCGTGGCGGCGAGGTTCAGCAGCGCCGCCTGGGCGGGCACCGCCGGGACGAGCGAGCCGACCCGGGCGGCGTACGGCATCTCCTCCGGCCACGCCACACCGAGGGCGGCCGCGCTGCGCCGCAGCTCCGCGACGTCCTCCGGGACCGGCTCGGGCATGGTCCGGAGCAGCCCCAGGCCGCCGTCGAGCATCACCCGCGCGCCGGCGATGCCGGTCAGCAGCGAGATCTGCGCGTTCCAGGTCTCGACCGGCAGTCGCGGCCGGTAGCGCAGCGCGTACCCACCGTCGCCGGCTACCACCTCCTGGTCCGGCGTCGGCAGCGAGACGCCGCCCCGGTCGCGCTCCCGCTCCAGCCGCAGCGTCCCCACGTCGCGGAGCAGCGCGAGGCTGGGGTCGGCCGTGCCGCCGTCGATCGCGCGCTGCACGGTCTCGTAGTCGAGCCGGGCGCGGCTGCGCACGGTCGCCCGCTCGACGGTCACCGCCGCCGGCTCGCCGGCCGCGTCCAGGTCGAGCGTCCAGAGCACGGCCGGGACGTCCGCGCCGTCCAGCAGCGACGCCCGGCCCTCCGAGAGCGCCGTCGGGTAGAGCGGCGTCCGCTTGTCCGGGCTGTACAGCGTGACGCCGCGCGCCCGCGACTCCTCGTCGAGCGGGCCGCCGGGCGTCACGAACGCGCCGGGGTCGGCGATCGCGTAGCGGACCCGGTACCCCCCACCCCGGCGCTCCGCGTGGAACGCCTGGTCGAGGTCCCGGCTGCCGGGCGGGTCGATCGTGACGAAGGCCACGTCCGTCGCGTCCCGGCGCTCCCCCGCGTACGCGTCGGCGGCGGCCGCCGCCTCGGCCGCGGCGGCCTCCGGGTAGGCCTCCGGCACGCCCAGCTCCGCGCGCAGCGCGGCGAACCCCGCCGCGAGCTCGGTGGCGCGGGGAGCGAGCCGGAGTCGCCGTGGCACGGGCGCAGCGTACGTTGCTCCGGCGTGAGACTTTCGTGTTCGGGGTGCAAGGCCGTATCCATCCGGGCAAAACGGACAGCGTGCCGCTGGACATCACGACGACCGTTTACGGCGACCTGACCCTCGCCGGGATCGCGGGCGCCATCAGCGCGCAGGCCGCGCCCAAGCTGCAGGAACGGCTGGAGGCGATCCTCGCGACCCGGCCCCAGGCCGTGCTCCTCGACCTCGGGCTCGTCACCAAGCTCGGGCAGCCCGGCGTGGGGGTGCTGGTCCGCACCGCCGTCCGCTGCAAGCTGCAGGGGTGCGTCCTCGCGCTCTGCCGGGTGCCGGACCACGTCCGGGCCGTCCTGGCCGAGGAGCGGGTGGACATCCCGGCGTACGACACGCTCGCCGACGCCACCGAGACGCTGCTCTACGCCGCCGCCTGGCGGTAGCGCCTCAGCGCGCGTCGACCTCGTCGGCGCCGCCGGCCGCGATCAGCAGGAGCAGGTCCCAGCAGCCGGCGCACAGCACGACGTCGGGCCGGGGGCGCAGCAACGCGGGCACCTCGGCTCGGCAGCGCGGGCAGACGTACACCACCGAACCCTTCCGAACCCGTGCGGGTCCCCCTGTACCGGTTCATATCGGCGGTTCGGACCAACGCGCGCAGGGCCGAACGGGTGATCGTCGTTACGCGCGCTCGCGGCGTTCGTAGCCGCGGCTGGGGTGCCACGACTCCACGACGAGCCGGTCGCCCTCGACGTGGGTCAGCACGACCTCGGTCAGGTCCACCGCGAACGCGTGCGCGCCGCCCTCGGCGTCCGGCTGCCGGACCGCGGTGCCGGCCAGCTTCGCCTCGCCGGGCCAGGCGGACTCGTTGCCGGGCTCCGGGTCGACGGTCGGCGAGTGCAGCGCGAGGCGCGGGTCCCGGAACAGGTCCCGCGCCTTGAGCGCGCCCGGCATGCTGCCGAGCGTCACGTCCGCGCCGAACTCCACCTCGGTGCCGCTGATGCGCGGCGCCCCGTCGCGGCGGAGCGTGGCGAGCGTCGCGTGCTTGCGCACCGCGAACCGCGCGCGCACCGCCGCCGCCAGCGCCGGGACCTCGCGTTCGACCTCGTGCCACCTCGCCACGGCACGGAAGTCTGCCGTCAGAGGCGGCCGCTCGTCGTCCGGCCGCGCGCGGTGGTCGCCGCCGCCGCCCGCGTCTCGGTGTCCGTCGAGAGGAACGCGCTGCCGAGCAGCACGGCCGCGGAGCCCAGGTGCAGGACGTTGTCGGCGCCGTTGATCGCGAGGACGTTCACGTCGTTGTTGCCGGTCACGAACAGGCCGGCGATGCCGACGATCAGGTACGTCGCGCCGACCGTGGCGTTGACCGCCCGGGCGGTGTTGCGGCCCGCCAGCGCGCCCCAGAGCAGCGCCGCGCCAACCGCGAGGTGGACGACGTTGTGCAGCGGGTTGATCTCGAACAGGCCGAGCAGCTTGTCGCCCTCGGTCGCCGCGAAGTCGAGCCCGGTCGTCACCGCGAAGCCGATGAGCCCGACCGCGAGGTAGGTGATGCCGAGCAGCGTGCCGACGACCTGCGCGAGCGAGCGCCCCGCGCCGGTCGTGGTGGTGGTGCGGTCCATGACGGTCCTCCTCCGGTGGACGGCCCCGTATGGACCGTCGTAGCGGAGGCGGTCTACCCGCCGGGCGCACCCTCGTATCGCGTGCCGTACGCCCGCGTGACCGTCGCGATGCGGACCTCGTACGCCGCGTACCACTCGGAACGCCCGCGGCGCTGCGCCTCGACGTGCTCGGCCACCCGCTTCCAGGCCCGCGCGTCCTCCTCGGTCCGCCAGTACGACACCGTGACGCCGAGGCCGCTGCGCGCCGACTCGATGCCGAGGTAGCCGGGCTGCTCGCGCGCGAGGCGTGCCATCTCCTCGGCGGTGGCGCCGTAGCCCCCGTCGCCGTCGGTGCGCAGGCTGGTGAAGATGACGGCGGTGTACGGCGGCTCCGGCGTCTCGGCGATCACGTCAGAAGCCGATCTTCTCCGCGTCCTCGCCCCACACCAGCCCGGCCAGCTCCTTGCACTCCGCGCACACCGGCAGGCCCTTCGGTGACTTCGAGGGCACCCAGGTGTAGCCGCAGAGCGCGACCAGCGGCGTGCCCGCGACGTACGCCTCGGTGATCTTCGACTTGTCGGCGATGTGCGCCACGCTGCCCTGGCCGGAGCCGAGCTGCGTGTCGGTGCGGTCCAGCGTGCGGGTCTCGGTCACGCGTACGAGTGTGCCCTACCCGCGGCGCGGGAGGCGTTCGAGGTCGAACTGCCGCCGCCGCACCTTGAGCAGGTCGGTCCGCGTGCAGATGCCGACCAGCCGCCCGTCGGGCGCCGTGACGGGCACGTGCTCGACCTGCTCGTCCAGCATCACCCGCAGCACCGCCTGCGCCGGGTCGTCCGGCCGCACCGTCACGACCTGGCGCGGCGCGTGGTCGCACAGCCGCGCGCCGTCGTCCTCCTCGACCCGCAGCAGGTCGCCGCGCGCCACGATGCCGACGAGCCGGTCGCCGTCGACGATCGGGTACGCGCCGTGCCCGGCCGCGAAGCGCCGCCGCGCCTCCCCCACCGTCGCGTCCGCCTCGAACGTCTCCACCTCCGGCGTCATCACGTCGGCCACCCGGGCGCTGGTGAACGGGTCGACGCCGTAGTGCCGGCCGACCCGCAGCCCGCGGCGGCGCAGCTTCTCGGTCATCAGGCTGTCCTCGTTGACCGCCGAGTAGACGAGGTCGGCGACGACGCTCGCGAGCATCAGCGGCAGGATCACGTCGTAGTCGCGGGTCAGCTCGAACACGAACACGATCGCGGTGAACGTCGCCTGCGTCGCCGCGCCGAACGTCGCGGCCATCGCCACGACCGCGTACGCGCCGAGCGCCACGTCGGGGCCGGGCAGCGCGCCGTTGAGGAACGACCCCGCGACCGTGCCGAACGACGCGCTGATCAGCAGCACCGGCGCGAGCGTCCCGCCGGACGTGCCCGAGCCCAGCGCGAGCCACCAGGCGACCAGCTTCGCCAGCGCGAGCGCGGCGACCGTGCCGACGGCGAGCCGTGAGTCGAGCACGTCGCCGATCGCGTCGTAGCCCACGCCGAGCGCGCGCGGCACGAACAGCCCGACGGTCGCGAAGCCCACCGCGCCGATCACCGGGTGCCAGAACTCGCCGACCGGCAGCCGCCGGTACGCGTCCTCCACGAGGAACAGCCCGCGGCTCACCACGATGGCCAGCAGCCCGCAGCCGAGCCCGAGCAGGACGAACGCCGGCAGCACGCCGAGGCCCGCGTAGTCGTGCGCCGGCACCTCGAACAGCGGCCCGCCCTCGAACAACGCCGAGTGCATCCCGCCGGCGATCGACGTCGCGACGACCAGCGGGATGAACGCGCGCACCGAGTACTCGAAGAGCAGCAGCTCGATCGCGAGCACGACCGCCGCGAGCGGCGCGCCGAACGTCGCCGCCATGCCCGCCGCGGCACCGGACGCGAGGAGGATCTTGCGTTCGGAGGGCGTGACGGGGAGGACCTGGCCGATGAGCGACCCGATGGAGCCGCCGGTGACGATGATCGGCCCCTCCGCGCCGAACGGCGCCCCCGTCCCGATCGCGATGGCCGCCGACAGCGGCTTGGCGACCGCGGTGCGCGGCGCCACGCGGCTCTGCCGGGTGAGCACCGCCTCCATCGCCTCGGGGATGCCGTGGCCGCGGATCACCGGCGACCACCGCGCGAGCAGGCTGATCAGCACCGCGCCGGCGACCGCCGCGGCGACGAGCGGCCAGCCCGGGTCGAGCTCGGCGAGCGAGCGGGGCGTGGCGGACAGCTCGTGGAACAGCGCGGCGTTCGTGATGAGCGCGATGAGGTGGACGAGCACCCAGGCCGCGCCGCCGCCGGCGAAGCCGAGCACGCCCGCCAGCGTGGCGAGCAGCAGGAGGCGGCGTGCCGGAGTGGGGACGACCATCGCGAGCGAATACTATCGGCGCACGATATTTCCTCGCGAGGGGCGGCCGGCGTGACGCTGCGGGACGAGGAGTACGAGCGGCTGCTCGCGTTCCGCGACGGGCTGCGCCGGTTCCTGCGGTGGAGCGAGGACGAGGCGCGCCGCGTCGGGCTCACCGGCCCGCAGCACCAGCTCCTGCTCGCCATCCGCGGCCACGGCACGCCGCCCTCGGTGGGCGACGTCGCCGCGCACCTGCTGCTGCGCCACCACAGCGCCGTCGAGCTCGTCGACCGCGCCGTCGCCGCCGGGCTGGTGCGGCGGGCGCCGGACCCCGACGACCAGCGGGTCGTGCGGCTGCGGCTCACGCCCGCGGGCGAGCGCAAGGTCGCCGCGCTCGCCGCCGCGCACCTCGAGGAGCTCTCCCGGCTGCGGCCGCGGCTCGAGTCGCTGTGGGCCCGGCTGCCCGAGGTGCCGCGGTGAGGATCGAGGACTACGCGCTCATCGGCGACACGCAGACCGCGGCCCTCGTCGGCCGCGACGGGTCGCTCGACTGGCTGTGCCTGCCGCGCTTCGACTCGCCGGCCTGCTTCGCGGCGTTGCTCGGCAGCCGCGACCACGGCCGCTGGCGGATCGCGCCGGCGTCGGGCGACGTCACGGTCACCCGGCGCTACGTCCCCGGGACGCTCGTGCTGGAGACGACGTTCAGCACGCCCACCGGGACCGTGCGGCTGGTCGACTGCATGCCGGTGCGCGGCGAGGCGCCCGACGTGGTGCGCGTGGTCGAGGGCGTCAGCGGCCGCGTCGCGATGGCGATGGACCTGGTGATCCGCTTCGACTACGGCGCCGCCGTCCCGTGGGTGCGGCGCGTGGACGGCGCGCTGCTCGCGGTCGCCGGCCCCGACGCGGTCGAGCTGCGCACGCCGGTCGAGACCCGCGGCGAGGGGCTCGCCACCGTGGCGGCGTTCGAGGTGTCGGAGGGCGACCGGGTGCCGTTCGTCCTCACCTGGCACCCCTCGCACGAGCCCGCGCCGCCCGCCGTGCACGCCGACCGCGCGGTGCGCGACACCGTCGCGTGGTGGCGGCGGTGGTCCGGCGCGTACCGCGGCACCGACGCGCACCGCGACCTCGTCGTGCGGTCGCTGATCACGCTGAAGGCGCTGACGTACGCGCCGACCGGCGGCCTCGTCGCGGCGCCGACGACGTCGTTGCCCGAGGAGATCGGCGGGGTGCGCAACTGGGACTACCGCTACTGCTGGCTGCGCGATGCGACCTTCACCCTGTACGCGCTGATGCACGGCGGCTACGTCGATGAAGCGCGCGCCTGGCGCCATTGGCTGGT